>DASPIV010000387.1:0-11120 GCA_035628955.1 Bordetella sp. | reverse complement strand
GCCAGGTGTCAGGCACCGAAGTGCGAGCATTGCCAGGTGTCAGGCTCCGCAGGTGCCTGGCACCATTCTATTGAGATGACTGCCCGTACACGTCGGTGTCAGGGGCGCGTCATCCCTGGGCCGGCGTCCCGCCCAGCAGCGCATCCAGCTTGACCGCGTCCGCCGAGAACAGCCGGATCCCTTCGGCCAGTTTTTCCGTGGCCATGGCATTGGTGTTCAGCTCGGTGCGGAACCACACCTCGTCGGCCGGGCGCCGCGCCGGTACCTCGCACGCATCGTCGCCGCGCACCAGGAAAGCCGGCGCGTCGCCCGGCGTGGCGTCCAGTTCAGCCAGCAGTTCCGGGCTGATGGTCAGCAGGTCGCAGCCGGCCAGCGCCAGAATCTGCCCCTTGTTGCGAAAGCTCGCGCCCATGATTTCGGTCGTGATGCCATGCTGCTTGTAATAGCGGTAGATTTCGGTCACCGACTGCACGCCCGGATCGTTCGCACCGGCCTTTTCGGCTTCTACCCAGCCGGTGCCGGCGGCCTTCTTGTACCAGTCGTAGATACGGCCCACGAAAGGCGAAATCAGTTGCACGCCCGCGTCTGCGCAGGCCACCGCCTGCGGCAGCGAGAACAGCAGCGTCAGGTTGCAGCGTATGCCGTCGGCCTGCAGCGTGCGGGCGGCCTGGATGCCTTCCCAGGTCGAGGCGGTTTTGATCAGCACACGTTCGCGCGGGATGCCGGCCGCTTCGTACAGCGCGATCAGGCCGCGGCCGCGCTCGACCGTGGCGCGCGTATCGAACGACAGGCGCGCGTCGACCTCGGTGGATACCCGGCCCGGCACGATATTCAAAATCTCGCGGCCGAATGCCACCAGCAGCCGGTCGGTCAGTTCGGCCAGGGGCGCGCCGCGGTGGTCGCGCACCACCTGTTCCAGCAGCGGCCGGTAGGCTTCTTTCTGCACCGCTTTCAGGATCAGCGAAGGGTTGGTCGTGGCGTCGGTGGGACGCAGCACCCGCATGGCTTCGAAATCGCCGGTATCGGCGACAACGGTGGTGTGGCGACGCAGGGATTCAAGCTGGCTGGACATGGGGGCGGATCAGCGGGACTAGGGTTGGCAAGAAAAGGGTAGGGTATCACTACGCATGGGCGGTTTTCGACATGGAAACCCCCGCGTCCAGCCTTATATGGCGCGGTTCCCCGGGAAAAACGCCCTTCCAGGGTATAATTCCAAGGTTTGATCATCGATTCTGAAACCGGGGTTTACTGTGCTGCCGCAACTTTTTCCCGAGGGAGCCGATCGCTTCCCTCCTGCAATTCTGGCTTTGGCGGACGGTACCATTTTCCGGGGCGTGTCCATTGGCGCGCCAGGGCATACTGTCGCCGAGGTGGTGTTCAACACCGCCATGACCGGCTACCAGGAAATCCTGACCGATCCCAGCTATAACGGCCAGATCGTAACGCTGACTTATCCGCATATCGGCAATACCGGTGTCAACACCGAAGACATCGAGGCCGCGCGCGTCCTGGCCTCGGGCCTGGTGGTGCGCGACTGCCCTGCGCGCGTGTCGAATTTTCGCGCCACGCAATCGCTGCCCGACTACCTGGCTGCCCAGGGCGTGGTGGCCATTTCCGGCGTCGACACCCGCAAGCTCACCCGTATCCTGCGCGATAGCGGTGCCCAGGGCGCCTGCATCTTGGTGGGCGATGATGCCGAACGCGCCGTCGATCTGGCGCGTGGCTTTCCAGGCATGGCTGGGCTCGACCTGGCCAAGGTCGTATCCATCAAGGCTACGCAAGACTGGAAGCAGGGCACCTGGGAACTGGGTGCGGGCTTCGGCGCACCTGCGCAAGAGCGCTTCCATGTGGTCGCCTACGACTTCGGCGTCAAGTACAACATTCTGCGCCTGATGGCCGACCGCGGCTGCCGCATCACGCTGGTGCCGGCCCAGACCTCGGCCGAAGACGTGCTCAAGCTCAACCCCGACGGGGTCTTCCTGGCCAACGGCCCGGGCGACCCCGAACCTTGCGACTACGCCATTGCCGCCACGCGCGTGTTCCTGGACCGCAAGGTGCCTACATTCGGCATCTGCCTGGGGCACCAGATCATGGGCCTGGCTGTGGGCGGCAAGACCGTCAAGATGAAAACCGGGCACCATGGCGCCAACCACCCTGTGCAGGACCTCGATTCCAAGCGCGTGTTCATCACCAGCCAGAACCACGGGTTCGGCGTCGACGCGGCCACGCTGCCGGCCAACGCGCGCGCCACGCATATCTCGCTGTTCGACGGCACACTGCAGGGTTTCGAGCTTACCGACCGCCCCGCCTTCTGCTTCCAGGGCCATCCCGAGGCCAGCCCAGGCCCGCACGACATCATCGTGCTGTTCGACAAATTCATCAGCCTGATGGCCGGCCAGAAATAAATACCGCACCATGCCCAAGCGTACAGACCTAAAAAGCATCCTCATCATCGGCGCCGGCCCCATCATCATCGGGCAGGCCTGCGAGTTCGACTATTCCGGCGCGCAGGCGTGCAAGGCACTGAAGGCCGAGGGCTACCGCACCATCCTGGTCAACAGCAACCCGGCCACCATCATGACCGACCCGGAGACGGCCGATGTCACCTACATCGAGCCCATTACCTGGCAAGCGGTCGAAAAAATCATCGAACGCGAAAAGCCCGACGCGCTGCTGCCCACCATGGGCGGGCAAACGGCGCTGAACTGCGCGCTCGACCTGGCCCACCACGGCGTGCTCGCCAAGCACAAAGTCGAACTCATCGGTGCCAACGAGCAGGCCATCGAAAAGGCCGAAGACCGCCAGAAATTCAAGCAGGCCATGACCGCCATCGGCCTGGAATCGGCCAAGTCGGGCATCGCCCACAACATGGACGAAGCCTGGGACGTGCAGCGCCGCATCGCCGCCGAAACCGGTAATTCGGGCTTTCCCGCGGTCATCCGTCCCAGCTTCACTATGGGGGGCTCGGGTGGCGGCATTGCCTATAACGCCGAAGAATTCGAAACCATCTGCCGGCGCGGCCTCGAAGCCTCGCCCACCAGCGAACTGCTCATCGAAGAGTCCTTGCTGGGCTGGAAAGAATTCGAGATGGAAGTCGTGCGCGACAAGGCCGACAACTGCATCATCGTCTGCTCGATCGAGAACCTCGACCCCATGGGGGTCCACACCGGTGATTCCATCACTGTCGCGCCAGCCCAGACGCTGACCGACAAGGAATACCAGATCATGCGCAACGCCTCCATCGCGGTGCTGCGCGAGATCGGCGTCGATACCGGCGGGTCCAACGTGCAGTTCGCGGTCAATCCCGACAACGGCCGCATGATCGTCATCGAAATGAATCCGCGCGTGTCGCGTTCGTCGGCCCTGGCGTCCAAGGCCACCGGCTTTCCCATTGCCAAGGTGGCCGCTCGCCTGGCCGTCGGCTACACGCTGGATGAACTGCGCAACGAGATCACCGGCGGCGCCACGCCCGCCTCGTTCGAGCCGTCCATCGATTACGTGGTCACCAAGGTGCCGCGCTTTGCCTTCGAAAAATTCCCGCAGGCCGATGCCCGCCTGACCACGCAGATGAAGTCCGTGGGCGAAGTCATGGCCATCGGCCGTACCTTCAAGGAATCGTTCCAGAAGGCCCTGCGCGGCCTGGAAGTGGGTGTCGACGGGCTGAACCAGAAAACCACCGACCGCGAAAAACTGCAGGTCGAGCTGGGCGAACCCGGCCCCGAGCGCATCTGGTACGTGGGCGATGCCTTCGCGCAAGGCTTCACCCTCGACGAAGTCCATAACATCACGCGCATCGACCCCTGGTTCCTGGCGCAAATCAAGGAAATCGTCGACATCGAGCTCGCGCTCGAGCAGAAGACCCTGGCCGACCTCGACTACGCCACGCTGTGGCAGTTGAAGCGCATGGGGTTCTCCGACCGTCGCCTGGCGTTCCTGCTCGATTCCTCCGAGTCCGAGATCCGCAAGCTGCGCCACCAACTGAACGTGCGCCCGGTGTACAAGCGCGTCGATACCTGCGCCGCCGAATTCGCCACCCGCACCGCCTACATGTATTCGACGTACGAAGACGAATGCGAGGCGCAGCCCACCGACCGCAAGAAAATCATCGTGCTGGGCGGCGGGCCCAACCGCATCGGCCAGGGCATCGAGTTCGACTACTGCTGCGTGCACGCCGCGCTGGCCCTGCGCGAAGACGGGTACGAGACCATCATGGTCAACTGCAACCCGGAAACCGTTTCCACCGACTACGACACCTCCGACCGCCTGTACTTCGAGCCGCTCACGCTCGAAGACGTGCTGGAAATCGTCCACAAAGAAAACCCGGTGGGCATGATCGTGCAGTACGGCGGCCAGACGCCGCTGAAGCTGGCGCGTGCGCTCGAGGCCAATGGCGTGCCCATCATCGGCACCAGCCCCGAATCCATCGACGTGGCCGAAGACCGCGAGCGTTTCCAGAAGCTGCTCAACAAGCTGGGCCTGCGCCAGCCGCCCAACCGCACCGCGCGTACCGAAGGCGAGGCCCTGGCGCACGCCGCCGACATCGGCTACCCGCTGGTGGTGCGCCCCAGCTACGTGCTGGGCGGGCGTGCCATGGAAATCGTGCACGAACAGCAAGACCTCGAACGCTACATGCGCGAGGCCGTCAAGGTCAGCAATGATTCCCCGGTGCTGCTCGACCGCTTCCTGAACAACGCCACCGAAGTCGACGTCGACTGCCTGGCCGATGGCGAAACCGTCTTCATCGGCGGCGTCATGGAACACATCGAGCAGGCCGGCGTGCACTCGGGCGACTCGGCCTGCAGCCTGCCGCCGTATTCGCTATCGGCCGAGGTCATTGCCGAAATCAAGCGCCAGACCTCCATGATGGCCCGGGCGCTGAACGTCAACGGCCTGATGAACGTGCAGTTCGCCATCCAGGGCGGCGACGTCTACGTGCTGGAAGTCAATCCGCGCGCCTCGCGCACGGTGCCGTACGTGTCCAAGGCCACCGGCCTGCAACTGGCCAAGATCGCCGCGCGTGCCATGGCCGGCCGCACCCTGGCCGCGCAGGGCGTCGTCCACGAAGTGGTGCCGCCGTATTTCTCGGTCAAGGAAGCGGTTTTCCCGTTCGTGAAGTTTCCTGGCGTCGACACCATCCTGGGCCCCGAAATGAAGTCCACGGGCGAAGTCATGGGCGTGGGCACCAGCTTTGGCGAGGCCTTCGTCAAGTCGCAGCTTGCGGCCGGCGTGCGTCTGCCCGAGAACGGCACGGTGTTCATCAGCGTGAAAGACCAGGACAAGCCCCGCGCCGTCGAAGTGGCGCGCGGCCTGCATAGCCTGGGATTCAAGCTGGTGGCCACGCGCGGCACCGCCGCCGAGATCGCGGCATCCGGCATCCCCGTGCAGGTGGTCAACAAAGTTACCGAAGGCCGCCCGCATGTCGTCGACATGGTCAAGAACGGCGAGATCTCGCTGGTCATCAACACCGTCGAAGAACGCCGCAACGCCATCGCCGATTCGCGCACCATCCGTACGCAGGCACTGGCCGCCCGGGTCACGTTCTTTACCACCATCGCCGGCGCGCGCGCTGCCGTGGAAGGCATGCAGTACCTGCGCCAGGGCCTGGGCCTGCAGGTGTATTCGCTGCAAGAGCTGCACGCCTCGCTGCAAACCGCCGCGTAGGTCCGCTACCGGCGTGCCCAGAGCCTGGGCACGCCGCCGCACCGCCATCCCGGCGGTCGGCCACTGACAGGCGCCGTCCATGCAGAACGTCTTCATCACGGGTGCCAGCAGCGGGCTGGGACGCGCGCTGGCCCGGCGCTATGCGCAAGACGGCGCCCGCCTGGGCCTGGTGGCCAGGCGCGGCGAAGCTTTGCGCGCATTGGCCAACGAGCTGCCAGGCGTACACCGCTGTTATGCGCTGGATGTCTGCGACCGCGCGGCCCTGCATGCCGCGGCGCACGATTTCGTCGGCGCCTGCCAGGGCAGGGTCGACGTGGTGGTCGCCAGCGCAGGCATCAGCGCGGGCACCCTGACGCAGCACCACGAAGACTTCGACGTCTTCAAGGCCATCGTCGATACCAATCTGCTGGCCACCGTGGCCACTTTCGAGCCTTTCATCGAAGCCATGCACCAGGTGGGCGCCGGCAGGCTGGTGGGCATCGCCAGCGTGGCCGGCATACGCGGCTTGCCCGGCGCGGGCGCCTACAGCGCCTCGAAAGCCGCCGTGATCAGCTATTGCGAGAGCCTGCGGGTGGAATTGGCCGGCAGCGGCATCGGCGTGGTAACCATCGCCCCGGGCTACATCAAGACCGCCATGACGGCCCACAACCCCTATGCCATGCCGTTCCTGATGGAGGCCGACGCCTTTGCCAACCACGCCCATGCCGCTATTGCGCGGGGCACGTCATACACCGTCATCCCGTGGCAAATGGGCGTGGTGGCCAAGCTGTTGCGCCTGCTGCCCAACGCCCTGTACGACCGCGCCTTCCGCAAGGCGCCACGCAAGCCGCGCCGGTAAAACCGGCCGTTGCGAGGCCTGCCCGGCGGCGCCTGGCGCCGCACAGTGCCTCGGCTCCCGCGCTGCCGCACGTGGGTGGTAACCCTGCCTACACCACGTCGTTGCCCACTGCCGCGGCAATATGCGCCACGTTGCCCCATTCCAGCACCTGCCAGCGCCGTGCCTGCACACCGACGCGGTTGATGCTGGCATTGAGCAGCGCGGCCTGGCGCGGCGCTTCCAGGCCTACGCTCGAGGCATGCCGCCAGATGATGTCCAGCACGCCGCCGTGCGTCACCGCCAGCACGCGTTCGCCCGCGTGCCGTTCTGCCAGGTCTTCGATGGTGGCGACCACGCGCGCCTGGAACTGCCCCAGCGATTCCCCGCCTTCTATCGGCCGCAGCGGATCGCGGCTTTTCCAGGCGGCCGCCGCTTCGGGGGCCAGTTCGTCGACCCGGTCCAGGGCCAGGCCTTCCAGCACGCCGAAGCCGCGTTCGCGGATGCCCGGCTCGACCCGCACGCGCAAGCCCAATTGCTCTGAAATCGGCGCGGCGGTGTGGTGCGCCCGCTGCAGGTCGCTGCTGTACAAGGCGGCGAAAGGCCGTGCGGCCGCTGCCTCGCACACGCACGCCGCCAGCAGCGCGGCTTGCACGCGCCCGGTGTCGTTCAGGGCGGTATCTTGCCAGCCCTGCAGGCGGCGGTCGAAGTTCCAGGCCGTCTCGCCATGGCGGATAAACCAGATTTCAGTCATGCGTGTTCCATTCCGTGTGCAGCCGAGAGTTTACTAGTGGTGCCCTCACCGGGCCGCACCGTATTGCCGGCCGGACCGCTCGCCCCTACACTTGCGCCCGCCATCCAATAATTCCTGTCCTATAACCGGGGATCTCATGTCCAACTCTTATTTCCCGCGCTGGAAGCTGGCCGACGAGACGGCGCCGGGCGCCATCATCGGGCCCGACGAACGCCTGTCCTGGCCCAAGAACGTCGCCATGGGGGCCCAGCACGTGGTCGCCATGTTCGGCTCGACCGTGCTGGCGCCCCTGATCATGGGCTTCGATCCCAACGTCGCCATCCTGATGTCGGGCATCGGCACGCTGATCTTCTTCCTGTTCGTGGGTGGACGCGTACCCAGCTACCTCGGTTCCAGCTTCGCCTTCATCGGCGGGGTGGTGGCCGTGACCGGCTACGCCGGCGCGGGGCCCAATGCCAATATCGGCGTGGCGCTGGGAGCCATCATTGCCTGCGGCCTGGCCTATACCCTGATCGGCCTGGTGGTCTGGTACGCCAATGCGCGCGCCGGCGGCGGCGCCAACTGGATCGAAGCCCTGATGCCGCCGGTCGTCACGGGGGCGGTAGTCGCCGTCATCGGCCTGAACCTGGCGCCCATCGCCGCCAAGGGTGCCATGGGCGGCTCGGGCTTCGATGCCACCATGGCCATGGTTACCATTCTGTGCGTAGGCGGCATTGCCGTGTATACGCGCGGCACCGTGCAGCGCCTGCTGATCCTGGTGGGCCTGCTCCTGGCCTGCGTCATTTATGCCATTTGCGCCAACGGCCTGGGGCTGGGCAAGCCCATCGACTTCTCGGGCGTGGCCGCGGCGCCCTGGCTGGGCCTGCCGCATTTCACCGCCCCGGTGTTCCAGGCCGAGGCCATGGGCCTGATCGTGCCGGTGGCCATCATTCTGGTGGCCGAGAACCTGGGCCACATCAAGGCGGTCAGCGCCATGACCGGCCAGAACCTCGACCGCTACCTGGGCCGGGCCTTCGTGGGCGACGGCGTGGCCACCATGGTGTCGGGTGCCGTGGGCGGCACTGGCGTCACCACCTATGCCGAGAACATCGGCGTCATGGCCGTGACCCGCATCTATTCCACCCTGGTCTTCGTGGTGGCGGCCGTGATCGCCGTCGTGCTGGGCTTTTCGCCCAAGTTCGGCGCCCTGATCCAGACCATACCCGGCCCGGTGCTGGGCGGCATGTCGGTCGTGGTGTTCGGCCTGATCGCCGTGGCCGGAGCCCGGATCTGGGTGGTCAACCAGGTCGACTTCAGCAATAACCGCAACCTGATCGTCGCCGCCGTCACATTGGTGCTGGGTGCGGGCGACTTCACCGTGCAACTGGGCAACTTCACGCTGGGCGGCATCGGCACCGCGACGTTTGGCGCCATCATCCTGTATGCGCTGCTGCAGCATAGCGGCCGCCGGGTGGTTTAGCCGTATCCAGGGGCATTCCGGCCATAAACTGCAGGTCCGCTAAACTTCGCGATCCTGCACTTTACTGCGCCTAACTGCCCCCAAATGACGGTTTCCTGAATGGCTTGCAATTCCTTCGAATTTTGACCACAATGGAATCTTGCTTGCCCCGGTTCCGACCCGAGCCGGGGTTTTGTTTTGGTCGCAGCCTTGCCGGTGTCACGGGCAAGGGCCGATCAGCGCGGATGGTCGGGAACCACTAACATCGGGTCCGACACTGTTCCCGCCTGTTCGTCCCTCGCGCGTTCCACCGGCTTGTCCCGCTACGGCGGCGCAGGCCACAAGCCTGACTGCGACTTTTCACCGAAACGCTCCATTCGGGGCGTTTTCTACTTTTTGTTTGGGAAACGACATGTCTGCCATTCCTTTGACCGCGCGCGGGGCCGAGCGTCTGCAAGCCGAGCTGCATCGGCTGAAAACCATCGAACGCCCCGCGGTGATCAACGCCATCGCCGAGGCACGTGCCCAGGGTGATCTGTCGGAAAATGCTGAATACGATGCCGCCCGCGAACGCCAGGGCTTCATCGAAGGCCGCATTTCCGAGCTCGAGGGCACGCTTTCCAACGCGCACATCATCGACCCCTCCGCACTCGACGCCGACGGCCGCGCCGTATTCGGCGCCACTGTCGAAATCGCCGACCTGGATTCGGGCGACCGCCTGTCATACCAGATCGTGGGCGACGTCGAAGCCGACATCAAGTCCAACCTGATCTCGGTATCGAGCCCCGTGGCGCGCGCCCTGATCGGCAAGTCCGAGGGCGACGTGGTCGAAGTAAAGGCGCCATCGGGCGTGCGCGAGTACGAAGTGCTCGGCGTCCGTTACATCTGAACTGACGCCGCCGCCCCCCAGGAACTCCGACGATGCCTGACCTGGCCCGTATCCTCGTCCGCCTGATCGCGGCGCTGTGGTGCGGTGCGCTATGGAGCATCGGCGCGCTAGTCGCGCCCACCTTGTTTTCCTTGCTGGATGCCGCCCACGCGGCCAAGGTCGTCGCTGTATTGTTCCGGGTGCTCGCCATAGGCGGGTTGGGGGGCGCGGTATTTATGCTGATTCTGGACCGCCTGGCACATGGCCAGGCGTTGCAAGGGCCCGGGCGCCGCACCGTTCTGCTGATGGCGGTGGGCACAGGCATCGGGTATTTCGGGTTGACTACCCTCATGGACCACGGCCGCGCGCTGGCGGCCGCCGGGCAGGCGGTGCCGGCCTGGGCCGCCCCGGCCCTGCTGCACAACGTGTCCGGCGGTATTTACTTCTTGGTGGCCTTGGCGGCCCTGCGGCTGGTTGCCGCGGTACGCTGAACGCCGCTGCGTGCGCCCGCGCGCAGGCTCAGCGCGCTGCCGGCGCGGCGCGGAATGCCATGCGGCGCGGCGGACGCGGGTTTTTTGGTGCTGGGGCGCAAAGGATGGCCAGCCTTGTTCAGGGTGTCGCGGGCGTATGGGTCGGCCGGTACGGCCGCTTTCCGGGCAGGCGCCGGGCGCGGCTTGGCAAGGGTCTTGCCTTCGGCGGCCAGCTTCTTGGGCGTATGCGGCTCAGACGGCTTGCGGCGCGGGCGGGCGCCGTCAGCCGGGGCCGCCACGTTGCCCGGCAACGGCCGGAACAGGATGAGCATTTTGCCCAGGTGATGTACCGGCGCGCACGACAGCGTATCGCACACGGTGGCCAGCATGGCCTCGCGTTCGTCGCGGTCGCTGCCGCCGGCGCGTACCTTGATCAGCCCGTGGGAAGCCAGGGCGCGGTCGATTTCTTTCAAGACCGCGTCGGTCAGCCCGTTGTCGCCGATCAGGACGACCGGGCGCAGCGGATGGGCGGCCGAGCGCAATTCGCTGCGCTCGCGTGGGGTGAGTTCTAATATAGGCATGCGTGGAATTGTACGGTAATGGCCAAAAACAAATTCTCTAAAGACTGGATCCACCAGCACATCAACGATCCCTATGTGAAGTTGGCGCAACAAAAGGGCTATCGGGCCCGCGCCGCCTTCAAGCTGCTCGAGATCCTCGATACCGAAAAGCTGATGCGCCGCGGCGATATCGTGGTCGACCTGGGGTCGACACCGGGCAGTTGGTCGCAGGTGGCGCGCGAACGGCTGGCCGGCCCCGGCGGGGCGATCGACGGCCGCGTCATCGCCCTGGACATGCTGCCCATGGAGCCGGTGGCGGGGGTCGAGTTCATTCTGGGCGACTTCCGTGACGACGCTGTTTTGCAACAGTTGCAAGATTTGGTGGGCGGCCAGCCGGTGGATCTTGTAATTTCCGACATGGCCCCCAACTTGTCGGGAGTCGGTGTCGCCGATTCGGCTCGCATCCAGCATGTCTGCGAGTTGGCCCTGGACTTTGCCTGCAGCCATCTGAAGCCCGATGGGGCGCTGATCGTCAAGGCCTTCCACGGCAGCGGA
>DASPIV010000386.1:0-2284 GCA_035628955.1 Bordetella sp. | reverse complement strand
CGCCGCCTCGCCCACCGCCAGGTTCCATTGCGTGGATACATTCTGGCCGGCGTCGTTGCCTACGGCGTAGTTGCTGCCGTCCCACTGTACTGGCTGTGCTTGCGCCAGTCCGCTGGCAACCGCCCATATCGCGGCCGCGATGGCCGAGTGCGCCCCCGGCCCGCGCGGGGCCGTCTTGATGCGTTTCATGTCTAGCCTCGGGAAGTAAACGTATGCAGGTGCCGCGACGCAAGCACGCGGGCACGCACGCCGTCGGGCGTGCGTCGCGGCGCCCCGGGTTCAGAGGGTGGTGGCCATGGCCGGGTCGCTGACCGTGTGGCTGCCGGTTTCGACACGGCCTGCAAAGCGGCGCGCCAGTCCGTCGGCCTCTAGCGTGAAGTCGTACCAGTTGCCACTGTCGGCCAAGACCCAATGCTGTTCGGCCACCTGGCCGGCCGGCACGTCCAGCGTCCAGGGCCCATCGGTGCGGTAGGCATTGGCCTGCAGCGTGACGCGGGCTGCCGCGGCGCCGTTGTTGGCCACCTTGGCATAGACACTGCCTTCTTGCACGTCGTAGCAGACCTGCGCTTCCACCTTGGCGCCCGTGCCGCTATTGCCGCTGAAGGTGCGCACGAAGCCGTTGGTGCTGTATACCCACAAGTCGTAGTCGCCACCGTCGGCCGGCGCATCCCAGTCGTCTTCCAGCATCTTGCCGGCCTCGACCGTGTAGCGGCGCGGGATCAGGTCCAGGTGATTCTTGTCGTACACATGGAACACGGCGCCGGCCTTGCCGGTGTTGCTGAAGATCAGCTTCACGCGGCCATCATCGCCCACCCGAGCGCTGACATGCAATTCATACGGCAAGGCGCGCGAATAACGGGTACCGGGCTCTTGGTACAGCGGCTGCGGTGTCAGGGGCGGATCGGCACGCGGCATGGTGCGCTGCTGGGCCTCTTGGGCAGCGTAGTCGCTGTTGTCGGGCAGGGTGGGAAACGACGGGTCATTGGGGGTTTCGAAATCGAAGGCCGACGTCAGGTCGCCGCACACGGCGCGATGCCAGGGGCTGATACTGTCGACCGTGATGCCGAAGCGCTGTTCCAGGAAGCGGCCCAGCGAAGTATGGTCGAACGCTTCGGAATTGACCCAGCCGCCACGGCTCCAGGGCGAGATCACATACATGGGCACGCGCGGCCCCAATCCCCAAGGGCGCGTGGTGCCGCTGATGGTGTCATCGGCCTTCAGGTACTTGCGAGCCGGGTCCGAGAAATACTCGCCGTCCAGCGCCACGGTGGACTTGCCCATCAAGTTGCCGTCGGCATCATAGGAAGGCACGGCCGGCGGCGGCAGGTGGTCGAACAAGCCGTCGTTCTCGTCGAAGGTAATGAAGAACGCCGTCTTGGCCCAGACTTCCGGGTTGGCCGTCAGCGCGTCCAGCACACGCGAAATGTAGTCTGCCCCCTGCGACGTGCTGCCGCCGCCGCCCGGATGCTCGGACTCGGGCGGCGAGGGCAGCACCCAAGAGACCTCGGGCAAGGTGTTGTTGCGCACATCGTTGGTCAGGGCCTCCAGGCTGTAGTGGCTCATGCCCTTTTCGTACAGCGGCGAGCCCGGCTCGGCCGTGCGGAACGACTCGAACGCCAGACCGCCGTGCATGGCGCCCGTCCAGTTGTTGTTGGGGTCCTGGTAGAACCGCCAGCTGACACCACTTTTTTCCAGCAGGTCGGGCAAGGTCGGCCACTTGAACGACGAACCCTGGTAGGTATAGCCGGGCTCGGGCAGCGCGCCGGTAATCCAGCAGCGCAGGTTGTTCGGTTCGGAATCGGAATCGGTGCAGTTGATGCCCAGGCGGCCCAGTTCCGGGTTGAAGTTCGAACCCGACCAGAACACGATCCGGTTGGGATCGGTGCCGGTGGTAATGGAACAGTGGTAGCCGTCGCAAATCGTGAACGCTTCGGCCAGCGCGTACTGGAACGGAATGTCGTTGCGCCGGTAATACCCCATGGAATGCACGTTCTTGTACTTGGGCCAGAAACCGAACTTGCCCTGGTTCCAGGCGGCCTGCGCATCCGAGAACGAATGCGGCGTGCCCGGCACGAAAATGGCGTTCATGGATTCGCGGTCCAGGTGGTAGGGCGGCACTTCCTGGGTGCCGTCCGACTGGAACCACACCGACTTGCCGCTGGCCAGCGGAATGGGAAACCGGTCGCCAAAGCCGCGCACCCCGCGCATGGCGCCAAAGTAGTGGTTGAACGCACGGTTCTCCTGCATCAGGATGACCACGTGCTTTACGTCATTGATGGTGCCG
>DASPIV010000385.1:0-2800 GCA_035628955.1 Bordetella sp. | reverse complement strand
CGCATCGCGGGTCGTGGCGCGGGCATCGGATGCGCCAGCGCCAGCCGCTGCTGCCGCACGCGGCTCGGCCGCTTCGGCCGGTGCCGCGGCGCCGGCCAAAGCGGCACCCACCGCTCGCATCGTGGCGGCCGTTTGCCCGGTCACCGCATCGGCCATTGAATCTGGCGTGGCCGCCGTCTGTGTTGCCGGGGCGCCGGCCAGCACGGCGGTACCGGCCGTACCGTGGGACGGTCCGGCCGGGTGCTGCAGCTGGGCCGCATGCGCGGCGATTTCAATTGCTTGAGCGGGCAAGGCCGCCGGGGATGGCGCCACGGCTTGCGCTGGCGGCGGCTGGACCTGGATCGCGGCGGTGCTGGCGGCTGCCGCTGCCGCAGCCGGATCGGCAGCCTGGGCGCTTTCTTGCGCCTCGGTGAACGCTTCCTGGCCACTCGCGGCGTCGCCGCCCGGTTTGCCGCCCGCGGTCTTGCCCGGGGCGCCGGCGTTCGGCCGGGCATCGGCCACAGCGTGGTCGCGCTGGCGCGCCAACTGCTGCGCGAAGCTGCCGGCTGGCTGGCCCGTAGCGGTAGCGGTGTTGCGCTGCGGCGGGGCCGGCCTGGCGGCGGGAAGGAAAGAGATGGGCGAAGTCGCGGTCATGGGTAATCCGGATCGGCGATCGGTTAGTGGGGCTGGCCCTGGTGCGGTCCGGCCTGGCGGTACGTCATGCGAGACGCGAATTCGTCGCTGGCGCGCTGTTCGCGACGTGTCTCGAGCACGGCCAGCGCGCGCCGCTCGCGATCTGCCAGCGCATCGAACGAATTGAGGCGGCGCTGCTGTTGCTGCCAATGGGTGCGGCCCTGCGCCAGGTAAGTATCGGCCTGGCGCAGCACGGCCGTTTGCTGGCCGATGGCGTCATCCAGGGTGCCGATGAAGCGCTGGTAGTTGTGGCAGTCGGCGGCCGACATGCCAGATCGCATGGCCGCCTGCAGCCGGTCCAGATAGTCTTGCCGGTAATCCTGCAGCATCGAAAGCTGCTGTTCGGCGTGATTGCGCTCGGTATTGAGCCGGCCCAGCACGCGCGCGGCCTCGTCGGTGCTTTCTTTGGCCAGGCCGATCAAGGTGTCCAGGGGCAATTGGTTAGGCATAGGTCTGTTTGGTCTCGAACGCGGCGCGCAGTTGATCGACAGCGGCGTCGTAGCCCACGCTGTCGCCGATGTCCTGTTGCAGGAAGGCCTCCAGGCGCGGATAGCGGGCGATGGCGTCATCGAGTTGCGCATCGTTGCCCGCGGTGTAGGCACCCACCGCAATCAGGTCGCGATTGCGTTGGTAGCGCGACAATGTCTGCTTGAAGCGGCGTACCAGGGCATACTGCGCATCGGGAATCAGCGTCGTCATGGCGCGCGAGATCGACGCCTCGATGTCGATGGCGGGATAATGGCCGGCTTCCGCCAGATGGCGCGAAAGTACGACGTGCCCATCCAGGATGGCGCGCGCCGAGTCGACAATAGGATCTTGCTGGTCGTCGCCTTCGGCCAGTACGGTATAGAACGCGGTAATCGAACCGGCTTTGCCGCCAGGCCCGGGCGCGCCCATGCCGGCACGCTCGACCAGGGCAGGCAGGCGCGCGAATACCGATGGCGGGTAGCCCTTGGTGGCGGGTGGTTCGCCGATGGCCAAGGCGATTTCGCGCTGCGCCATGGCAAAGCGCGTCAGCGAATCCATGATCAGCAACACGTCCAGTCCCTGATCGCGAAAATGCTCGGCCAGGCGGGTGGCATAGGCGGCGCCCTGCAAGCGCAGCAATGGCGATACATCGGCCGGGGCGGCCACCACCACCGAACGCGCCAGCCCCTCGGCGCCCAGGTTGTGCTCGATGAATTCCTTGACTTCGCGGCCACGTTCGCCGATGAGCCCCACCACGATCACGTCGGCGCGGGTATAGCGGGCCATCATGCCCAGCAGCACGCTCTTGCCTACGCCCGAACCGGCGAACAGGCCCATGCGCTGGCCGCGACCCACGGTCAGCAAGCCATTGATGGCACGCACGCCCACGTCCAGCACAGTGTCGATCGGCGCGCGCGACAAGGGATTGATGGGCGATGCCGATAGAGGCGCCAGTTCGGCGCCGGCCAGCGGGCCCAGGCTGTCCAGCGGCCGGCCGGCGCCGTCGAGCACGCGGCCCAACAGGGCATCGCCCACGGGCAGGTGGCGGCCCAACTGGGGCTTGGCGTTGCCGTTGAGCTCCGCCTTGCGCGGCAACGGGATGGCGCGCTGCACCGGCGGCTCGCCGGGCACCACGCGCGCGCCTGGTGGCAACCCTGAAATATCGGCTTGCGGCATCAGGTACAGCGTGTGGCCGTCGAAGCCCACGACTTCGGCATCGGCCCAATGGTCATGGCCGCGTGCGATTTCGATACGGCAGGCCGCGCCCACAGGCAGACGCAGGCCGGTGGCATGCAGCACCAGGCCGGTGGCGCGGGTGATGCGGCCGCTGGCCAGCCACGGTTCGGTCGAACTGGCACGGATAGACCCGATGCGTAGCTGGGTTGCCCAGCGCTCGAGTACCGGAGAGGTCGCGGCTGTGGCGCTCATGCCTCGGGTTCCCATGAGGCGCTGCGCCCGAGCGAGGCCGCGATGCGGCGCCATCGCGTTTGCAGTGTCGCGTCGATGTCGCCATACGGCGTCTCGGCGCGGCAGCCGCCGCGCGCGATGGATTCGTCGGCCAGCACGCGCCAGTGGCCCTCGTGCAGTTCGTCGGCCAGGTGCAGGCGTACCAGGTCGAGATCGGCGGGATGCACCCACAGCCGCATGGCGCCGCTTGCGG
>DASPIV010000384.1:0-8249 GCA_035628955.1 Bordetella sp. | reverse complement strand
AGCCAAGCACCACGCACGATTGCAAGGGCAGGGCCGCATGCTGGAACTCGAAGACCTGGGCTCCCTGGGCGGTACCTTGGTCAATGGCACCCGCATTACTGTGCATAGGCCGGTGTTGCCCGCCGACGAGATCCTGATCGGTCCTTGCCGTATTCGTGTGCGGCAGGTCGGCGAGGACGCCGGCCCCACACCGATGCAGGTGGCTGACGGTACGGCCACGCTGGCTTGCGCAGGCCCGGCGGTGTCCAGGGTGCCCGTCGAGGCAGCTCTGGCGGCCCTGGCTCTGTTGCCGCACCGTCGCCGTCTGCATGCTGCCTTGTTGCAGGCGCTGGATTTGCGCCGGCGCGATGTGGCAGGCATGAGCGATACCTTGCTGCGCAATCAGGCCCAGCACCTGCTCGACGGCATTGCCGCCGCCGATACTGAAATCCCCGCGCAGGTCGATCGCGCCGCGCTATGTCGCGATGTGCTGGACGAGGCCGTCGGGCTCGGCCCGCTGGAGCCCCTGCTGGCCGACGCCGGCATCAGCGAAATAATGATCAATCGCCACGATGAAATCTACATCGAGCGTGGTGGGCGTCTGTGGCGCCACGACGCGGCTTTCAGCAGCGAACAGTCGGTACGCTGGGTCATCGAACGCATCGTGGCGCCGGTGGGGCGCCGTATCGACGAGAGCGCACCCATGGTGGATGCCCGCTTGCCCGACGGCTCACGCGTGAACGCGGTCATTCCACCAGTAGCGTTGAAGGGGGCCAGCCTGACCATACGCAAATTCCCGGCCCAGCGTCCCTGCATGGCGGATCTGGTCCGGACCGCATCCATCGATTCGGCCATGGCCGAGTTCCTGGCGCTGTGCGTACGCAGCCGCAAGAATATCGTCGTGTCCGGCGGCACCGGATCGGGCAAAACCACACTGCTCAATATCCTGTCCAACGCCATTCCCGAACATGAACGCATCCTTACCATTGAAGATGCCGCCGAATTGCGGCTGGACCATGCGCACTTGGTATCCCTCGAGGCACGGCCCCCCAATCTTGAGAACCGCGGCCGCATCGACATTCGCGACCTGGTGCGCAACGCTTTGCGCATGCGGCCCGATCGTATCGTCGTCGGTGAGTGCCGGGGTGCGGAAGCCTTCGACATGCTTACCGCCATGAACACGGGGCACGAAGGCTCGCTGACTACCTTGCATGCCAACTCGCCGCGCGATGCGCTGGGGCGGCTCGAGGCGATGGTACTGATGGCGGGCATGGACCTGCCACTGGCTGTCGTGCGCGAACATATCGGCGCCAGCATCGACATCATCGTGCAGCAAACCCGCCTGTCGGATGGCCGCCGCGTGGCGGCATCCATAGTCGAGATTACGGGGCTGGAGAGCGGCCGCATCCAACTGCAGGAACTCTTTCGCTACCAGAACGGCCAGGGGTTCGTGGGGTGCGGCTTGCTACCCAGTTTTGCCGACGATTGGCGCGCGGCGGGCATTGCGCTCGACACCGGGATGTTCTGCCGCGGCATGGGTGGCGCGGCGATGGGGCCGGCCTCATGATCTGGCTGGCTGTTGCCATGTCCACGGCCTGCACGGTGCTGCTGGCCTGGCGGGTGCAGGCGTGGTTTGGCCCCGCCCTGCAGCGCTATCGCCAGGTCTACACACAAGACGCCGGCATCAAGCTGGGCGAGGTCTTCCTTTTTATCGATCCGGCCCAGTTATGGCTGGCAGCCATGCTATTGGCGGCCACCGCCGGGTTGTCTGCCTTTGCCATCAGCGGTAACGCAGTGCTGGGTAGCATCGCTGCGGTGATTGCGGCACGGTTGCCTGGCAAATCAGTAGAGCGCCTGCGCAGCCGCCGGCTGGCGCGATTCGAGCAGCAGTTGCCGGGCGCCTTGCTGGCCCTGGCCTCGGCCCTGCGTGCCGGCGTAGGGGTGTCTACCGCCTTGCGTCATATCGTGGACCACAGCCAGGCGCCGCTGGCACAGGAATTTGGCCTGATGCTGCGCGAACAACGCCTGGGCGTGTCGTTCGGTGCGGCACTTGAAAACCTGAGGCAACGCATGCCTGCCGAAGCCACCGCCCTGGTGGTTGCGGCATTGCGGGTAGCGTCCAACACAGGCGGCAACCTGGCCGAAACACTGGATGGCATTGCCCGCACATTGCGCGAGCGCCTGCAATTGCAGGGCAAGGTGCGCGCCCTGACCGCGCAAGGCCGTTTGCAGGCATGGATAGTCGGCGCCTTGCCATTGCTGCTGCTGGCCGTGCTTGACCGAATGGAGCCCGATGCCATGGTAATGCTGTGGCACACGCCGCTAGGGTGGGCAACGCTGGCCGTGGTGGCCGGCCTGGAGACAGCGGGCGTGCTGCTGATACGGCGCATCGTCGATATCGATATCTAGGGGGCGCAATGTTATCCATGTTCGCAGTGATACTGGCCGGGACGGGCGGCGCAATAGGAGCTTGGCTGGTGGCGCGGCCGGCGGCTCGCGCGTCCGCGGCGCCGGATGCGCTGGCAGCCATGCCGCGGGTATGGCGATGGTGTTGGCCCTGGCTATCGGCCGCGGCCCTGGTTTGCGCACCGCTGTTGTCATGGCGTTTGCGCGGTGTGCTGGCGCGCCAGCTTGCCCAGGCTGGGCTGCCGGCTGTGGTGACGGCCGCGCATGGCGCGGCGGTGGTGGCCTGTGGCGCGGGCATGGGGGCCGCCATCGGCAGCGGCATGGCGTGGTGGGCAGGCCTGGGCCAGGCATGGTTGCTGGCCGCAGGGGTAGGGGCATTGCTGTTGGGCGGCTGGCCGGCAGCGTGGGTGCGTCGCCGGTTGGGCCAGCGACGCCGGCGTATCGGCCGGGAACTGCCTTTCGTGCTGGACATGATGACGCTGTGCGTCGAGTCGGGGCTGGGGCTGCATGGGGCCCTGCAACAAGCCGAGCAGCATGGGCCCTCCGGGCCGCTGCGCCAGGAACTGGCTCACGCCCTGGCGGACATGCGTGCAGGCATGCCTCGTGTCGCCGCTCTGAAAGCGTTGGCCGACCGCACGCGCGATCCGGCCGTGGGCAGTTGGATTGCCGCCCTGACCCAGGCCGATGGCCTGGGCATGAGCCTGGGCGCGGTGCTGCGCGGACACGCCGCGCAATGCCGCACCGATCGCTTCCAGCGCGCGGAGAAGCTGGCCATGGAAGCACCGGTGAAGATGCTGCTGCCCTTGATCGGCTGCATTTTTCCTTGCACATTCATCGTGCTGGCGTTTCCCATTGCGGTGCAGCTATGGCAGGCCACTCAATGAGCGCAACCCGCATTCGCCCAGGCCCCGCGCCCGGGCGTATCCGGCTGGTGTGCGCGAGGGGTGCGCTGGGCCGCCTGTTCGGGCTGCTGTGCCGGTCGCGCGCGCCTGGCCCGCGTACCGGGCTATGGTTGTCGCCGTGCTGGGCCGTGCATACCCTGGGCATGCGCTACAGCATCGACGTGGCGTTTGTCGACCGCCATGGGCATGTGTTGCGCATGGCGCGTAACCTGCGGCCGTGGCGCTGGGCGTGGTGCCCTGGCGCCGCGTCGGTCGTTGAGCTTGCGGTCAATACCGCCGATCCGCCCTTGCGCTATCGGCGGCGATTGCATCTTGCCTTGCGGCGCACACATCGGCCAGGCCGCCGGCGCCGCGCCTGGCGTCCTGAACAGGGCAGGGGCTGCGGCTAGCCCGCCGGCACGAAGAACCGCTCACGCAGCGCCTGCAGCCCGATCCGTGCCAGGATTTCATTCAAGCGCTCCGCCGGCTTGCGGCGGGGCAGGTTCTTGTACTGGGCGATGATCAATTCGTTCTTCATCGAGTGTTCCCAGCCCACCAGTTCGGTGACACTGACCTGGTAGCCATGCGCTTCGAGTTGCAGGCAGCGCAGCACATTGGTGATCTGGCTGCCGAACTCGCGCGTGTGCAATGGGTGGCGCCAGATCTCGGCCAGCGGGTCAGCCAGCGCGCGGGCCTTGTTCTGGCGCAGCACGGTGGCCACTTCCGCCTGGCAGCAGGGCACCACCACGATGTACTTGGCGTGCTTTTCCAGCGCGAAGCGAATGGCATCGTCGGTGGCGGTGTTGCACGCATGCAAGGCCGTGACGACGTCCACCTGTTCCGGCAGTTGGCCGGACGTGATCGATTCGGCCACCGACAGATTCAGGAACGACATGCCGCCAAAGCCCAGCCGGGTGGCCAAGGCCTGCGACGAGGCCACCAGTTCAGGGCGGGTTTCGATACCGTACACGCGCGACTGATCCTGCAGCGCCTTGAAGTACAGGTCGTACAGGATGAAGCCCAGGTATGACTTGCCCGCGCCGTGGTCTACCAGCGTCACGGCGCCGCGCCCGGCCTTGACGTCTTGCAGCAGGGGTTCAATGAATTGGAACAGGTGATACACCTGCTTCAGCTTGCGGCGGCTGTCCTGGTTGAGCTTGCCGTCGCGCGTCAGGATGTGCAGTTCTTTCAGCAATTCGACTGACTGGCCGGGACGAATGTCGGGATGGGAAGACATGGGATAGTGCGTGGCGCGGCCGCGAAGCTGGCCGGCAGGGGATGCAAAACGCCAGTGTACCGAAAGCACGCGGCCCGGCGCGGAGAGCTTGCCGGCCGGACCGCCGCTGGGCAGCCTAGGGTGCCTGCGTACTGAATGCCAATTTGGTGGCGTGTTCACGCACATCCGAAGGCCAGGCCGCTACGTGCTGTGCGAAGCGCATCTGGTCCTGTGCAAATAGTGCACGGGATGCCTCTTCGAAGCCAGCCAGGTCGCCCGCGATCGACGACATGAAACGGTAGGCGGCTTCTTGCCGCTGCCGTAGCTGGTCGCCCTGTTGGTGGGTGCGGCGCGCTTCTTCCACCAACTTGCGCAGGGCCACCGAGGCGCCTCCCGGCTGCGCAGCCAGCCATTCCCAGTGGCGCGGCAGCAGTGTCACCTCGCGCGATACGACGCCCAGCCGCGGGCGTCCCCGCCCACGAGCTTCGGCGGGCGCGTGGGCGGGCAGCGGCGCGGTGGCTTCAGTGGGTAGCGTCGTGTCGATGCCATCGCCGCGCAGGTCGATATCGACCAGTTGTCCCGTGGCGTCGCTGTATATCAGGACCGGCCCGGCCGCATTGGCCTGCAGCGCCAGCCGGACGGCATGTGCCACCACGGGCAGGGCGCCTGACGCGATACGCCGGTGGCCGTCGAAAGCAGTACAGATGGATAGGGAGTCGCTGGCATTCATAGGCTCTCCTTGGATTCAGGAGCCTTAATTATTAGCCGGGTAAAATTGGCTGTCAATATTACCCGGGTTAAAATATGTGACAGGGTTTGAGCCGTTCCCTCTACGGGGAAACACCTAGTAAAAGCATGGCAAGCGCGTATAATCTTGCTTTGCGCCCGGAGTTCCCCATGCGTCTCGTCCAAAAAGCGCTCACCTTCGACGATGTGTTGTTGGTGCCTGCGTACTCCGAGGTGTTGCCGCGCGACACCTCGCTGGTCACCCGCCTTACCCGCAACATCACCCTGAACATCCCGCTTGTGTCCGCCGCCATGGACACCGTTACCGAGTCGCGCCTGGCCATCGCCATGGCCCAGGAAGGTGGCATCGGGATCATCCACAAGAACCTGACCGCCGACGAGCAAGCCAAGGAAGTGGCCCGCGTCAAGCGCCACGAGTTCGGCATCGTGATCGACCCGGTTACCGTTACCCCTGACATGAAAGTGCGCGACGCCATCGCGCTGCAGCGTCAGCACGGGTTTTCGGGCCTGCCGGTGGTGGAAGGCAAGAAAGTGGTGGGTATCGTCACCAACCGCGACCTGCGCTTCGAAGACCGCCTGGACCAGCCCCTGCGCAACATCATGACGCCCCAGGAACGCCTGATTACCATGCAGGAAGGCGCCACGCTGGACGAAGCCCAGTCCTTGATGCACAAGCATCGCCTGGAACGCGTACTGATCGTCAACGATGCTTTCGAATTGCGTGGCCTGGCCACCGTGAAAGACATCGTCAAGAACACCGAGCATCCGGTGGCCAACAAAGACACCCAGGGCCAGTTGCGCGTGGGCGCGGCGGTGGGCGTAGGCGCCGGCACTGAAGAACGCGTGGAAAAGCTCGCGGCCGCCGGCGTCGACGTCATCATCGTCGATACCGCGCACGGCCATTCGGCCGGCGTGCTGGAACGCGTGCGCTGGGTCAAGCAGAATTTCCCCAAGGTTGAAGTCATCGGCGGCAATATCGCCACCGCCGGCGCCGCGCGCGCGCTGGTTGAACACGGCGCCGACGGCGTCAAGGTCGGCATCGGCCCTGGCTCCATCTGCACCACCCGCATCGTGGCCGGTGTGGGCGTGCCGCAGATCACCGCCATCGCCGATGTGGCCAAGGCGCTGGAAGGCACGGGCGTGCCCCTGATCGCCGACGGCGGTATCCGATACTCGGGCGACATCGCCAAGGCCCTGTCGGCCGGCGCTTTCGCCTGCATGATGGGCGGCATGTTCGCCGGTACCGAAGAAGCCCCTGGTGAAATCGTGCTGTTCCAGGGCCGCTCGTACAAGTCGTACCGTGGCATGGGCAGCCTGGGCGCCATGTCCGACGGCTCGGCCGACCGCTACTTCCAGGACCCGGCCAACAACGCCGACAAGCTGGTGCCCGAAGGCATCGAAGGCCGCGTGCCCTACAAGGGCAGCGTGCTGGCCATCATTTACCAGTTGGTGGGCGGCATCCGGGCTTCCATGGGCTATTGCGGCTGCGCCAACATCGACGACATGCGCACCAAGACCCAGTTTGTCGAGATCACCTCGGCCGGGGTCCGAGAGTCCCATGTGCACGATGTGCAGATCACCAAAGAAGCCCCCAACTACCGCGCCGACTGATCCTTACCGGCTAGGTACAATGCAATCCATCGCGCACCGGCAGAACTCCGCGGTTCTGGCCGGTGCGCTTTTATTTACAAACCGGCAGAGTCTTCATGCACCACCAGCGCATTCTCATTCTTGACTACGGTTCGCAAGTCACCCAACTGATCGCCCGCCGCGTCCGCGAAGCCGGCGTTTATTCCGAAATCCATCCGGGCGACGTCGACGATGCCTTCGTGCGCGACCAGGCGGGGCAGGGGCTGAAAGGCATCATTTTGTCGGGCAGCCATGCGTCGGCGTATGCGGAAGGCTCGCTGCGGGTGCCAGCCGCCGTGTTCGAGCTGGGCGTGCCGGTGCTGGGCATTTGCTACGGCATGCAATCGATGGCGCAGCAACTGGGCGGCACGGTCAGTTTTTCCGATCACCGCGAATTCGGCTATGCCGAGGTTCGGGCCCATGGCCACACCAAGCTGCTGGATGGCCTGGCCGACTTCACCACGCCCGAAGGCCACGGCATGCTGAAGGTATGGATGAGCCACGGCGACAAGGTCACCGAATTGCCACCCGGTTTCCAGCTGATGGCCTCGACGCCGTCGTGCCCCATCGCCGGCATGGCCGACGAAACCCGCAAGTTCTACGCCGTGCAGTTTCATCCCGAGGTGACACACACGGTGCAGGGCAAGGCTATGCTGGCCCGCTTCGTGCACGATATCTGCGGCTGTCAGGGCGACTGGAACATGCCCGACTACGTGTCCGAAGCGGTGGCACGCATCCGCGAACAAGTGGGCAGCGACGAAGTCATCCTGGGCCTGTCGGGCGGGGTGGACTCTTCGGTGGCCGCGGCCCTGATCCACAAGGCCATCGGCGACCAGCTTACCTGCGTGTTCGTCGACCATGGTCTGCTGCGCCTGGACGAAGGCAAGCAGGTCATGCAGACCTTTGCCGAGAACATGGGCGTGAAGATCATCCACGTCGATGCCACCGAGCAGTTCATGGGCAAGTTGGCCGGTCAGGCCGACCCGGAAGCCAAGCGCAAGATCATCGGCCGCGAATTCGTCGAAGTGTTCCAGTCCGAGGCCGCCAAGCTGAAAAGCGCCAAGTGGCTGGCGCAGGGCACCATTTACCCGGACGTGATCGAATCGGCCGGCGCCAAGACTGGCAAGGCCACTTCGATCAAGTCGCACCACAACGTGGGTGGCCTGCCCGACACGCTGAACCTGCAACTCCTGGAACCCCTGCGCGAACTGTTCAAGGACGAAGTGCGCGAACTGGGCGTGGCCCTGGGTCTGCCGCCGCAGATGGTGTACCGCCATCCGTTCCCCGGCCCCGGCCTGGGCGTGCGCATCCTGGGCGAAATCAAGCAGGAATTCGCCGACCTGCTGCGGCGCGCCGATGCCATTTTCATCGACGAACTGCGCAGCACCATC
>DASPIV010000383.1:0-2909 GCA_035628955.1 Bordetella sp. | reverse complement strand
CATCTGTGTCGACGGCTTGGATTCTTCGGTAACGCTGCCCGATTGTTCGCGGCACGCCGCCACCACGCTCTGCGCGGCGGCCTGTGACCACAGGCGCGATTCGCGCTTTTCGGGGTCGCGCTCGTCGCGCTTGAAATCAGGGTCGATCCAGCGGCCCTGGTACAGGCCGGCGGCCGCCACGAACGTGGCATGCACTTCCCAATAATCGCGCGGCACGAAGGCGCGGATGCGTTCTTCGCGCTCGGCCACGATGGCCAGCGTGGGCGTTTGCACACGGCCTACAGGGGTCTTGAAAAAGCCGCCGTCCTTGCTGTTGAAGGCGGTCATGGCACGGGTGCCGTTGATGCCCACCAGCCAGTCGGCCTCGGCGCGGGAACGGGCGGCGGCTTCCAGCGGCTTGAGCTGGACATCGTCGCGCAGGTTCGCGAAGGCCTCGCGGATGGCGGCCTGCGTCATGGATTGCAGCCACAGGCGCTTGATGGGCTTCTTTACCCCTGCGTACTGGATGATGTAGCGAAAGATCAGCTCGCCCTCGCGCCCGGCGTCACAGGCGTTGATCAGCGCATCCACGTCTTTGCGCTTGGCCAGCCGGACCAGCAGTTTCAGGCGTTCGGCGGACCGCTTGTCGGCCGGGCCCAGCTCGAATTCGGGCGGAATGACCGGCAGGTGCGCGAAGCTCCATTTGCCCTTGACGGGATCGTTGGGCGCGACAAGGCCGAGCAAATGCCCGATACTGGAAGCGAGCACGTAACGTTCGCTTTCAAAATAGTCGCCCTCCCGCGCAAAGCCTCCGAGGGCGCGTGATATATCAAGGGCTACCGAGGGCTTCTCGGCAATAATCAGCGTTTTGCTCATGTGTATCCAGTGGCGGTAGACCCGCCGGTGTAGCGCGGATGATACGAGGGGAGATTCGCCGCATGCAAGTCGGGGCTGGGGGACAGGCGGGATCGGAACTGCATGCTTGGCGGCAGTTTCTGGCCCGCAGCACGGTTTGGCTGGGCGTTTGGCTGCTGGGCAGCGCCGTCATTTGCTGGGTAGCAGCCAACTGGCAAGACATGTCGAAGGTACAGCGCTTTGCCGGCGCGCAGGCGCTGCTGGCGGTGTGTGTGCTGCTTGCCGCCTGGGCCGGATGGCGCCTGCGGGCGGCTGCCGGCCCACGCCGCCATGCGCCCGGAGCGCTGCTGGCGCTGGCCGGCCTGCTGCTGGGGGCCCTGCTGGCATTACTGGGCCAAACATACCAGACGGGCGCCGACACCTGGCAGCTCTTTGCCTGGTGGGCGGTACTGCTGCTGCCCTGGGCCGTGGTGGCGGCCAGCCAGGCCGTCTGGCTGCTGTGGGTGGTGGTCGTCAATGTGGCGGCCTTTCTTTATCTGGGTGAGTCCGGGGCGCTGCTCTGGTGGGCGATCGGGCCCGGCCTGCCTACGCTGCTGTTGGCGGCGCTGAACTTGCTGCTGCTGGCGGCCTGGGAATGCGCCGCCTGGCGCTGGCACGCGGGCACCCGGGTGGGTCCGCGCGTGTTGGCGGCCCTGGTCGTCAGTATCCTGGTGCTGGCCCTGACCTTCGGCGATTCGGTAATGCGCGGGCTGGGTTCGGTTACCGGCGTGGCCTGGGCGGCCGTGACGCTGGGCCTGGGCTATTACTACCAGCGCGCGCGCCGCGACCTGCTGATCCTGGCCATGCTGGCTGCCGGCGTCATTTGCGTATCGATGCGGCTGGCAGGCGAATGGCTGCTTAGCCTGGAACCCGGCGTGTGGGCCATTTTGCCGCTGGCGGGCCTGTTGATGGCCGAAGCGGTATGGGCGGCGCGCTGGCTGCGCCGGCTGGCGGCCCAGCCGCCGGCCGGGCGCGCGCTGGCCGATGCCGAGCCGGCCGGGGTATCGGCGGGCAATGCGGTGGCACCGGCCGTCGCCGGCAGCCCCGTGGCCGGGCTGGACGACCCTGATGTCGAACCCCAGCTTGGTCCGGCTTGGTACGTGCAGGCGCTGCTGGGCCTGAGCGCCTGGCTGACCACGTTGTTGCTGCTGTTGTTCCTGGGCGTCTCGGGCCTGGTCCAGTCGCTGCAGGGCGCCATCGTCGTGGGCCTGGTGCTGAGCGCCGTGGCCGTGGCCGTGCTGCGCACCGATGCCGGGCCGTTCTGGCGGCAGTGCGCCACTGCCATGGGGTTCGCGGGGCAGATACTGGTGGCGTTCGGCCTGTCCGAGTCCGCATCGCTGTCCAGCGCCTGTGCCTTCGTGCTGCTGCTGGGCGTGGCGGTGTATGCGCTGGCACCCGAGGCGCTGCTGCGCTTCCTGAGCGCCTGGATGATCGCCCTGGCCCTGGCCGGCTTGATCTGGCTGGGCCTGGTGCCTGGCCTGATGAACGACAACGACCTGCTGGGCATGTGGCTGAACTTCGACATGATGCGCGCCACCTTCGTCTGGCTGCCGGTGGCCGTGACCGGGGCCTGGGCAGCAGCCGCCGCGTTCTGCGTGGGGCACCGCCTGGCGCGTACGCGGCCGAATGTGCTGCTGCCGCTGGCCTGGGCGTTCGTGCTGGCCGTGCAAAGCATGGTGTGGCTGGCAGGCGGCACCTCGCTGATGCAGTTGTCGGTGATCTGGAAACTGAACCCGGTCACGGCGGCGCTTACCGTGGCGGGTGCGCTGTTGCCCGTTGCCTGCGCGTTGGCGGTATTGTGGCCGCGCCGGCACATGTTGACCGCCGGCCTGTTCTGGGGCGTGCCGCTGGGCCTCCTGGCGCTGGCATTGTTCTGGTTGCCCAGCCCGGGCATTGCCTTTGCGCTGGCCTGGATGCTGCTGGGATTCGGCCTGAACCGCTCGCGCCTGACGGTCTTCGGCGGATTGAGCCTGCTGGCTTACCTGGTGGTGTATTACTACCAATTGCAAGTGCCGCTGCTCGACAAGGCCGTGTGG
>DASPIV010000382.1:0-3509 GCA_035628955.1 Bordetella sp. | reverse complement strand
ATGCGGCTCAAGCGGGCGGCCGGCACCGGCCCGCTGCCCAGGCCGGCCGGATCATTGGCGGGCCCCAGCAGGAACAGCTCGTCGGTCAGCAGGGCTTCGGTGGGCAACGTGGAAATGCTCAGGCGCGGCGCGTCGTACAGCACCGAGATATCGGTGCGCCCGGCGGCCAGCCACTCCAGCACGTGGCCGCTGTAGCCTTCCATGAATTTCAGCGACATGCCGGGATAGGCGCGCCGGAATGCCTCGATCAGCGACACCGACAGCACCGTGGATATCGAAGCCGGCATGCCCAGCACCACCGGGCCGCTGGGGGCGCCGCCTATCGCCTTGACGGCAAGGGCGGCGCTGCGAGCGGTATCGACCAGGCCACGCGCGTATTGCTCGAGCAGGGCCCCTGCCTCGGTCAGCGTAACGCCGCGGCCGGTACGGTAGAACAAGGCCACGCCCAGTTCGTCTTCCAGCGCCTTGATCTGCCTGCTGAGTATGGGCTGGCTGATCGATAGCCGCATCGCGGCGCGTGAATACGCCCCCGATTCGGCGATGCCGATGAACAGTTCCAGTTGCCTCAACTCCATGATGCGCCCCGGTCTTGGAAAGCAGCCATCTTAGAGTAACGGCGCCCTGCTGAGCGCGTCTGAAGAATGCCGCGGCGCAATAGATTACGATCACGTCAGCCTTACCCGCGCCGCTGCTCCGGGCCGTAATGCAAGACTTCACCATGACTCCATTTGACATCCTGATGGCCGGCTACTACCTGGCGGTCGATCCGATATTGATACGGCTGCGCAAGCGCGCCCGTTTGCGTGCGTGGCCGGCCCCGCGGGACTTGCCCGTCAGGCCGTTGGCGATACACGCGGCGCAGGCCCGCGGCCCGGCCGCGCAACAAGCCGTCCGGCGCTTCATGCGCGTGGCGCGCCGCTACGACATGCATCCCGCGGGCCCTGCCTTTCCGCCGCCCGGTTCCCGCGCGACCCCGATGATGCTGGACTTGGCGCGCTGCGCCAGCCATACGGATTTCGAGGCGCTGTTGCGGCGGCAGTCCAAGCGGACTCTGCCCAAGATCCGCCACGCCCGGCGCATGGGGTATCGAGTGGAACGATTCGTCTTGCCCATGCATGTCCATGATGTGCATGCGGTGAAGACCTCGATGGCCGTGCGCAGCGGCGGGCCGGTACTGGCCCGCTGGCTGCTCAAGCCCGCGCATATTGCGCGGCAGGCCGATGCCCCCGTCAGTTGGCAGGCACCGGCTTGCGCCACACACTGGACCACCTGGTGGGGCGTATTCATGGACGAGCCCGGCCATTGCAACGGCACGCTGCAGACCGACCGGCGCCTGGTGGCCTACGTCAAACTCACACGCTGCGGCGATGTGGTGCACTACCTGGACCTGATGGGTCACAAGCAGCATCTGGGCCATGGCGTGATGCCGTTGATGCATGCGGCGATCGTGCATTGGCTGCTGGACGCCGCCGAACCTTGCGCGGCCGGCGTCCAGGCAATCTGGTATGGCGCCCTGGAACATGGCAGCGCGGGGCTGCTGACGTGGAAGAAGCGCACGGGGTTCGAACCCCTGCGCATCATGTTGCACCCCTGATTTTTATCGCACCGATTTCACCATCGGATGGGCCCGGAAATGCGTGGTCAGATTCTGCTGCTGGCGTGCGGTAAGCGCCGACCCGGCGATCATGGCGGGCCAGTGGGCGTGTGCCGCCTTGACGCAGTCGGCAACGGCCTTGGCGGCGGGCTTTTCGGGAATACCCAGGCTGGCGCAGAAGGCGCGCAGCATGGCGGGCGACAAGGCCGGTTTGGTCCCCGCGGCTTGTTGGGCGCCGCGGCGCGGCTCGAGCCCTGGCGGCACGATGTGCAAGGCATGGCCCTGGCAGGCGTGGTAGGCCGCGTAGCCCACGATGTCATACGCTGGCGCAAACCGGGGAGTTTTGCCATCCGGGTAGACCAGGCCCAGGTTCTTCAAATGCATGTCGGGATTGCCCAGCATTTCATTGACCACCATGCGGCGCAGCAGTTCATGCACCGCCGGTTCACCCAGCGAGTCGAATGCCAGCAGCACCGCGGCAATATCCAGGTAGGTCGCCGCGCGATACTTTTCTTCGGGCATGGCGCCCAGTATCTGCGCGAAATCCTCGCAATGAATACGCCGCCCCTGCACGCGGTCGTAGCGCACCACGGCCAGAAAACGGGTACGCGCGTTGGCATCGCCCAGATCGTAGCCGTGTTCGGCCGACAACTTTTCCAGGGGCTCCAGGTATGCCTGGCAGATAGTCACGCCGCCGGCTTGCGCCAGTTGCAACGACAGCGCCTCGAGTTCGGGTAACAGCGGCTGCCCCACCACCGGCAATTTGGCGATGATATGGGTGTCATGGTCGCGCGTACGCCCCACATAGCGTTCGCCCTGCTTGATGACGCCCAGCTTGGGCTGCACGCCGGACAGCGACACGCCTTGTTCCATGGGGTCTGCCGTTACCGTCATTTCCAGCGCATCCTGGTCTTGCGTGACGTAATGCGCCAGTTCGTCGCGCGACAGTTCCACCGGCCTGGCGTAGACGTTGCCGGGCAGGTCGGCGCCGCAGGCGGCCAGCATTTCGAAATGGTCTTTGGGATCGCAGCCGCGGATGCGCGCCACGTGATCGCGGAATACGCCTTCGGGCAGCAAGTTCTGGAAGAACGCCGGCAGCAGCCAGCCGTTTTGCGGCGAATGGCGGCCATTGAGCGGCTCGCTGCGCACATCGGCCCAGAAGGCCGCCTGGTCGGCGGGCGAATCGGCAAGATAGGCGGCCGACACGACCGGCGCATCGGCCTGGCGCGCAAACGCGTCATCGGCCACGAACCGGGTAACGACTTCCGCCCCCGGCATGCGGTATTGGAACAGCACCCCGACACGCTGGCGGCCGATGAAGATAGCCAATGCCTGGACGTTCATTCGGGCACCCCGCTGGCCTGGCGGCGCGCCACCTCGATGCGGGTGGGCACCTTGGGCTTGACCGTGCCCCCGGCGTCGACGGCCGCCGCCGCCTCCTTGGGCACCAGCACCATCTCCAGGCCCAGGCGATCGGCCAGCGCCAACAGTGTGCTCACCTTGTAGTCTTGTTCGCCGCTGAGCACATTGGTCAGGGTGCGCTGCGCTATGCCTGCGGCGTCACGCAGGCCGGCCTGGGTCAGCCCTTGCTGGCGCAGGCGTGCACGGAGGGTATCGGCAATAGCTGGCAGTGTTTTCACGGCATGAAAGTAGCATAAAAGTAATTATTACTACTATAATGCCACAAACAGCCTAGAAGTGACAGGCATTAAAGTAGCTTTTTTTAAAAAATCACTACTTCAATGCCACTTACTGGAAGGCTGTTTCCATAAAGGTGCGCAGCTTGCGCGAGTGCAGGCGCTCGGGCGGCATCTCGCGCAACCGCTCCAGCGCCCGGATACCGATCTCCAGGTGCTGATTGACCTGGTCGCGGTAGAAGGCGCTGGCCATGCCGGGCAGCTTCAGTTCGCCATGC
>DASPIV010000381.1:0-5586 GCA_035628955.1 Bordetella sp. | reverse complement strand
GGGTACTCGGCTTGGCACGGCTTGCCGACGACAAGCGTTTCCAGTCCAATGCCGCGCGTTTGCAGAATGTGGGCGAACTTGAGCCTCTGCTGCGGGAAGTATTTTCGACCTGCACGATGGCAGAGTGCCAGCGCCTGCTCGATAGCGTGGGAGTGCCGGCGGCGCCGATCAACGATTTGGCGCAGGTTTTCGCTGACCCCCAGGTCGTTGCCCGTGGAATGGTGCGGGAAGTCACGCGCCCCGACGGTCAGAAGAGCCGGATGCTGGCAAGCCCGATCCGCATGTCTCGCTCAGCGATTCGTGACCATTGTTTGCCCCCCCGGCTGGGCGAGCATGACTCAGAGGAGCTGAAAGCCTGGCGTATATCCGGGTGAACCCGGACTGTCGTTGGAGCAGGGCAAGCGGTTACATCTATCAAGTGCGATCAACAGGTGTCTTGTCTTTCGCCCTTGCCAAAGCGAGAATTGCAGCGCAGCGAATCTGCTGTCGTGAGCGGCCCGCAGGCGAATGAAGCCTGCAGCCCCCGCGATGACGGATCGACGACGCATGATCCGGCCGCAAGGGACAACGCACATGACGGACGCAGGCAAGTACAGGATTCACACCGCTACCGATGCCGAGCCCGATTCCTCATTGGGTTGGCCTTACCAGTGTGCGATGAGCCTGCTCAAGCACTCGGTCGACCAGGCCATATCAGAGCAATTGGCGCTCATGGGCGAGACGTCCGATGTGGACCGGTCATGGATGCTCGAGTATCGGCCCGACATGCTGCGGTTCCGCAATACCCATGAATGGTGCCGGGGCCAGATAAAGCCATTTGTCGCAGAGCTGCAGGATGTTCCCACGACGCTCATTGCCTGGCTGCACCGGTACATGGTGAAAGGGCAGTCCGTGGCCATACACGATGTGGCTGGCCTGCCGCGTACGGCACGGGCCCTGCAGGTCGAGTTCCTGCGCCAGGGCAACAAAAGCGTGCTGAGCGTGCCCGTATTCCACGACGGTAAGCTCTACGGCATTATCGGCTTCGATACCACCATCAATTACCGGGCCTGGTCCGCCGCCGAGGTCGGCGCCTTGCGCCACTGTGCAAACCTTATCGGGCAGGCGAAATACGCGAACAGCCGCGACCAGAACCGGGCGGCCATGTACGAAAGCTCCACGCCCCTGATCTATCTGAGCATGCGCGGGGTGGTGCAGGGGGTGCAGCCTGAGTCGATCGTGGGAGTACGTTCGGCGGGCAACTACAGCGAGATATGGCTTGCGAACGGCTCGATGGTGCTTGATTCGCGCCCGCTCGGGATGTGGTCGACCTTGCTGCCGGAAACGATCTTCTTCCGCATACACAGAACCGCCATTGTGAACGCGCTGCACATCATGAGCGTGGATCGCCGCAGCGCCGACCGCTGGCTGATCAAGGTCCGGTGCGCGGACCGCGCCTGGCCGGTGTCGCGCTCTTACCGCAAGACCCTGCGCGAGCGCATGGGGATCTGAGCCCGCAAAAGTACCAGGCGCCCCGGGGTATGCAATTCGTCATACCGGCATGTCGTTTCGTCCTGGGAAGGTAGCCATTTTGCGAGTTTTTGGGATGATCTCGCTTGCGGTGAGCCCGCTACCCCTGAACTACCTTGAGAAGATCGGCATGTTCCCGACTCGCATCCTATCGTGCTTAATCCCCCTGGCCTTGAGCGCCGCTTGCGCGCTGGTCGTTCCTTCGGCCAGGGCGACCGACCTGGCGCTGCAGGATTCCGTGTCCATGGCCGGCATGCAGCTGTATCTGAATTCCGGGGCACCGGCTGTCATCATCGCCGTCGTCCGGGGCGACGACAGCGTTATTCAGGCCTATGGCGAAACGGCGCCGGGCAATGGTGTCGAGCCCGACGCACAGTCGATTTTCCGGATCGGCTCGGTGTCGAAAGTGTTTGCCACCGACGTGCTGGCCGCCCTGGCGGCGCAAGGGAAAGTCAGGCTGACTGATCCGTTGGCGAAGTACGCGCCGGAGCACACCGGGGTACAGGTCAATGGCCGTCCGATCACGCTGCTGGACCTTGCCACCCATTCCGCCGGCCTGCCGCGCGAACTGCCGAACCCGGATGCGAAACCATCCGACAATCCCTTTGCCGCCTTCGAGCGCGATTATTACTGGACATGGCTGGGCAGCCACAAGCCGGCCTACGTGCCAGGCACGACGACGCTATATTCAAATATGGGTTTCGGCCTGCTGGGCGATGCGCTGGCGAAGGCGGGCGGGGCGGATTATTCGACCGTGCTGGCCAATGAAGTACTCAAGCCGGCTGGCCTGGCCGACACGACCAACACGCTCGACGATGCGCAGAAAAAACGGCTGATGACCGGGCTGGACCCTTTTGGCAATCCGGATCCGAATGCCGCGGCCCCCGACATCATGTATGCCAGCGCGGGCATCTATTCCACCGGTGCCGATATGGTGCGCTGGATGAAATGGCACCTGGACGGCGCACGCCAATCGAAAGAAGCCTTCGCCCTGGATCATGCTCTTTGGCTGCCTTACGATGGCCTGAAGTCGGTGGTGGGTACCGAAGTGACCGATGCCGACGGCATGGGGCTGGGCTGGGTGGTGACCCTGCCTCGTGACGGCGCACCGTTATTGCTGGGCAAAAGCGGCGGCCTGGGCGGGTTCATGACCTACGCGGTGTTGTCTCCCAACCGCGGGCTGGGGGTATTCGTGGTCGTCAGCCGCGTGAACTTCGCGATGTTCGACAATATCCATTCACAGGTGCGTGAACTGGCGGCCGAGCTGGCTCGGTGATCGGGTCGCCACATTGCCCGGTCTTGCGTATGCCTATCGTTCGATCGTCCGGGCAACGGCACATGGCCCACTGGCGCGGTACGGCGCGGCCGGCCGCCTGCCTGGCGATGGCCATGCTGGCCTGGGGAGCGCAAGGCGTGTCTGCCCAGCAGACCCGGGATATCTTCAAGACCGAAATATTCCTGACGCCGTACAGCGAACTGGGTGATGGCGATGGCGACTATCCCCGCCTGAATGGCAGGTTTCTGCTGATGACCGGGTATACCGGCTATTTCGGCATCAAGGACGACAACGGGCAGATCCCGCGTTCGCACTGGAGCAGCGTGCAGCCCACCGCCGAAGCCGCGCTGGTCTGGCAGTTGACGCGGCGGTTCTCGATCCGGTCGAAAGCCACGTTCAACTCGTCGACTGACGAGCCCAAGGACAACGCTTTTTCCGACCTGGGCGTAGACCTGAACAACCTGTTCGCCGCCTATACCGACGACAACTATGCGCTGTACGGCGGCAAGATGGACCTGGGCTTTGGCGACGCCTGGCATGTGATCGATGGCTTGTACAGCGGCTTTACCGAAGGTTCGGAATACCGCGGGTCCATCGGCCTGGGTGGCCGCTACACGCTCAATACCGCCGGCCGCGGAACGCATTCTGTCGCCGCGGTGCTGTTCAAGCGCGACGATACCAGCCTGAACCAGCGGCTCAGTTTCGACGATGGGTTCCTGCGGCCCGACGTGCCGCCAGCGTTCAGCGACCAGTTGAAGTCTTTCATCCTGTCATACGATTTTCGCGACTTGCCCGGCATGGAGCGCTTTTCGGGCGGAGTCGATGCCGGCAGGCTGCACGCACAGCCCGGCTATGGCGAAAGCGCCAATACCATTTCCGCCCGGCTGCGCTACGACGCGCCGCTGAGCAGCGGCTGGAGCCTGAGCTGGTACAACGAGGCGACCTTTTCCACCGCATTCCGCGGAGCGCCGGTTTCCAACGGAAATGGCGTGACCTCGATTTCGCTGGCGCGCGACCGCTGGCAACTTACGGCGACGGCCGCCGTCCGCCAGCTATCGGGCAGCGACGAGAAGCTGGCGCGATTCGGGCTGCTGGACGGCCGGGACTGGGCGGTGTCGGGCGCGGTCACGTATGTCACGCCGGTGGGCATCATCGTGCAGGCAGGGATCACGCACCAGCGCGACCAGGCTTTGCGCATCAACCAAGGCGTTTTCCGTATCGCTTATCAAGCGGGATTCTGAGGTCACCATGACAAGCAAACAATCGATTCTGGCCTGGGCATGCGTTATTGCACTGGGTTGCTCCATGAAGGCCTGGTCCGGGCCGATACCTATCGAGCGCGCATCCAGCCCTCCGGCCGACGCCGTCGCCATCCCGAAGGGCAGCAAAGAAAAGGCAGTGCAAGACTTGCCGCGGATCATCGAAGACATCATGAAACGCAGCCATGTTCCCGGCATGGCCGTTGCCGTGGTCGTGGATGGCAAGACGGTTTTCGCCCAGGGCTACGGAAAGCGGCAAGTCGGCAAGCCTGATGCGGTGGATGCCAGAACCGTGTTCCAGATCGCGTCGATATCCAAATCGATTTCGGCTACGGTGGCCGCCATGGAAGTGTCGAAAGGCACGGTGGCCTGGAATGACCCGGTGGTTAAATATTTGCCGGACTTCCGGCTAAGCAATGCGTACGTGTCGCAGCATGCCACGATCGGCGATTTCTTCGCTCACCGGTCCGGCTTGCCGGCCACCGCCGGAGACGATCTCGAAGACCTGGGCTTCAAGCAAGCCGACGTCATTGCCCGCCTGCAGCAACTGCCGCTGGACGCCTTCCGGATTTCATACCATTACGCGAACTTCAGCACGACCATAGGGGCGCAGGCGGTGGCGGCCGCCGCACGCAGACCCTGGGAGAGCCTGGCCCAGGACCTTCTGTTCAAGCCGCTGGGGATGCAGGCCACGAGCTATCGCTATGGCGATTTCGTTGCACAAGACAATCGCGCCGCACTGCACGCGTACCAGAATGGCGCTTTCCTGCCACTGGGACAGCGCAACGCGGACCAGCAGGCGCCCGCCGGCGGGGTGTCCTCCAACGTCATTGACCTGGCGCAGTGGCTGCAACTGCTGTTGGCGAATGGCCAGCACCAGGGCAAGCAGATGGTCGCCGCCGACGCGTTGCTGCCGGCCCTGTCGCCCCAGGCGTTCAGCGCGCCCGCCCATGACACGGCGTCGCGCGCCGGTTTCTACGGTTATGGTTTCAACGTCAGTACCGAACCGGACGGGCGGCCGTCGATGGGGCATTCGGGCGCCTTCCTGCTGGGCGCAGGAACCTCGTTCAGGATCGTGCCATCGGCCGGCATCGGCATCGTGGTGCTGACCAACGGCGCGCCGGTGGGCGCCGCCGAGTCGGTTGCCGCCGAGTTCATCGACACGGCGCTCTATGGGGAATCCACGCGGGACTGGTTCGCCGCCTATCACGGCGCGATGCTGGGTTTTTTCCAGCCCCAGGCCGACCTGTCCGCTCAGGGCAAGCCGGCCAAGCCCGCACCCGCGCAAGCGTTGCGGCAGTACACCGGCCGTTACGACAACGCTTACTTCGGCCCCGCCGAAATCCAGGAAACCAACGGTGCCTTGACGCTCGTCCTGGGGCCCCAGGGGATGCGCTTCCCGATGCGCCACTGGGACGGCGACACCTACGCCTTCGTGCCGGCAGGCGAGGCCGAACTGGTGGATTCTTTCGCTTCCATCGTCTTCAAGCTCGAGCAGGGCCGGGCGCGCGGCTTTGACATCAAGTTCTATGACGACAGCGG
>DASPIV010000380.1:0-2848 GCA_035628955.1 Bordetella sp. | reverse complement strand
CGCAGCCGGCTTCTCGCCCGGGCGCCGGCGCATCATCTATGGCATGAGTGCCGCCTGCGCAGCCGGTGCAGCGGCCAGCGTCGGTGCACACCTATGGCGCGGCGCACCCGATTACGACGTGGCCTACTCTACCCGTCGCGGCGAACAACGCCGTGAGCATCTGCCCGACGGCACACGGTTCGACCTGAACACCGGCACGGCCGCGCGCGTGCAGTTCTACGACGACCGCCGCAATGTGGCGTTGGCCGCCGGCGAGATCCTGTGCCGCGTCGCGCCCGATGCCGGCCGGCCATTCGTGGTCGATGCCGACACCGGATCGGTGCGCACCCTGGGCGCCTGCTTCAACATGCGGCGCGAGGGCGACACGATCATGGTCACGGTCGCGGAAGGTGAAATCGAGCTTAGCGCCGGCCCTTGGTGGCGCCGCCAGACCACCCGCCTGGCGGCCGGCTGGGAAGCCAGCGCCGGCCCGGACGGCATCCCGCCCGCATACGGCAATGCCGATGTGGCGGCCAAGACCGCCTGGCGCGACGGACAGATCGTGTTCCGCGGTACTCCGTTGTCCGACGCGGTGGCGGAACTGAACCGCTACCTCGCCCAGCCCGTGCTGCTGCGCGACCCGACAGTGCGCGGCATGCGGATATCGGGCATTTTCCGTATCGACGACCCCGGCGCCCTGCTGGCCGCCCTGCCCCGCATCATGCCCGTACAGGTCCAGGCGCGGGCCGATGGCCGCGCCGAGATCGTTGCGCGCTGAATCCCGGCATTCGGGCATAGACACAAAATATTACATTTTAAGAGTGATTCTCGTTCAGGAACCGCAGGGGCTGGCGCGTCATCCATAAGTGGCGGCGCCGTGTCGACGCACTTGTAATTGGAAACCCTGGACTGTGAATACTGTTATCGGCATTGCCCTGCTAGGCCCCCGAACGGCATTGCGCCTCAGCCTGGCCGCCACGGCCGTCCTGGCAGCCTTGGCGCAAGCCGCGCCGGCGCATGCGCAGGCGCCTCAGGCCTCGCACGCAGCCGCGGTCATCAATATTGCCGCCCAGCCTTTGGGCGATGCGCTGATCGAACTGGGCCGCCAGACATCCCTGCAGTTCTTCTATACCCCTGAAACCGTACAAGGCCTGAGCGCCCCCGCAGTATCGGGCCGGCTGACACCTGAACAGGCGCTGGCGCAGCTATTGCGCGGCACCGGCATCGATGCCGCGCGGCAGGGCAACAGCATCACGCTGTCGCGCCCGGATGCGGTCAGCCAGCTGCAACCCGTGACGGTGGTCGGCCAGCAAGCGGGCAGTTTGCCGCCCGCCTACGAAGGCGGGCAAATTGCCACGGGCGGATCGCTAGGCATGTTGGGTACCCGCGATTTCATGGAGATGCCGTTCAACTTCACCAGCTTCACCGCCCAGCAGATCCGCAACCAGCAGGCCAGCAGCGTGGCCGATGTATTGGTCAACGATCCGTCGGTGCGCGCGGCCGGCGGCGAACGCGGCGGTGAAAGTGAAACGTTCACGATCCGGGGCTTTCCGCTGGATTCGACCGACATGTCATTCAACGGCCTGCCCGGCCTCGCACCCATCTATAAATCGGGCACCGATTACATCGAACGGGTCGAGGTACTGAAGGGGCCCTCGGCCTTATTGAACGGCATGTCGCCCACCGGCTCGGTGGGTGGTGCCATCGATGTCATTCCCAAGCGTGCCGATGACGACCCCTTGACCCGGGTGCGGGCCGACTACCGCATGACCTCGCAATATGGCGGCGCGGTGGATATCGGCCGCCGCTTCGGCGAAAACAACCGCTACGGCATCCGCGTCAACGCCTCGCACCGCCAGGGCGACACGGGCGTGGATCACCAGGATTCGCAGGCTACCCTGGGTTCGGTCGGCCTGGACTACCGCGGCGAGCGCTTGCGGGTGTCGGCCGATTACGTGGGGCAGGAACAGCGCACTGAAGGCAATACGCGCGGCCTGGCCCTGGCCGAAGGTCTGGACGTGCCCGATGCACCGAACGCGCGCCGCAATCCCGGCCAATCGTGGGAACACTTCAAGACCCGCAACACGGTCGTGGCGGGCCGGGCCGAATACGATTTCACCGATGCCATTACCGGATTCGCCGGCATCGGCCATACGCGCGGGCGCTTCAGCGGCATCATGGGCAACCCCACCATCGTCAATGAGGCCGGCGATACACAAACCCGGGACGCGGCCGCGTAGTTCATCTTCGACACCACCGCTGCCCGCGCGGGCGTGCGCGCCAAGTTCGATACGGGCGTCATCGGCCACAACATGACCCTGGCCGGCGACTACCTGCTGCGCAAAAGCGGTTATACGTTCTCGCCGTGCCCCGGGTTGACCGAATCGAACATCTACAACCCCATCGGCGTGCCCGAACCCGATTGCGGCGGCATCCCCACCGATGTTCCATGGAACGCGCGCACCACGCTGACCAGCGTGGCCCTGGCCGATACGCTGTCGTACAAAGAAGACCTGGTGCAACTGACTCTGGGCGTGCGGCAGCAGCGCGTGCAGGCCGAGAACTACAACGAGGCGACCGCCGCCGTCACCTCGCGCTACGACGAACATGCCCTGACGCCCATGGTGGGCCTGGTGGTGCGCCCGTGGCAGCAAGTATCGTTCTATGGCAACTACATCGAAGGCCTGAGCGCCGGGCAAACCGCCCCCGTCGAAGCCGACAATGCCGGCGAGGTCTTCGCGCCCTACAAGTCCAAGCAATATGAAGTCGGCGTGAAGTACGACAGCGGCAGCTTCGGCGCCACGCTGGCCGCCTTCCAGGTGACGAAGCCCAGCGGCAACATGTACGACAATGTCTTCAGCGTCAACGG
>DASPIV010000379.1:0-4029 GCA_035628955.1 Bordetella sp. | reverse complement strand
GCCGTGTCGCTATTGCAGCGCATGGCCGCTGCGGGGATACGGGTGTAGACGATCGACGGTTGCATGACGGCTCTGGAGCTCTATGAAGACGGTGATTGACACCACTGTGCCCCGGCACACCGGCCACCGCCTGTGCAAAAGCCCGCAACTCTTGGCGATTTCGCAGATATGGAGTTACCTATGCCACTTGTTCCCGCAGGGGCGCGTGATGCAGGCGCCGGTACTGGCCTGGCGTAAGCCCGGTATAGAGCTTGAATCGTTTGATGAAATGCACCTGGTCGAGAAAGCCGGAATCCTCTGCCACCTTGAGCATCGAGATGTCGGTATACGCCAGCAGTTGTTTGCTGTGCTCCAGCCGCAGTTCGTCGAGCAGGTGCTTGTAGGTCTTGCCGGTTTCCTGCTTGAGCAACTGCGTCAGGTAGGTGCCGGTCAGATGCACTTCGGCCGCCACTTGATCCAGGGTGATGTTGTGCCGGAAGTTCTGCGCCAGGAAGGCCACCGCGGCGCGGGCGCGCTTGTCGATCAGGTTGGGCACGGCGCCCGCGCGTTCGTGCCGCTGGAAATCCGGCAGATACTTCGCCGCCACCATCGTCATCAGCAGCGTCAGTTCGGCGCGGGCGCGCGCCGCATCGAAGACGCCGCGCCGGGTACTGGCTTCGAGCATGCGATGGCAGTGTGCACGGGCTTCCGATGTTTCGGTGTCGTCGAGCTGGTAGTTGCAGTGCTGCTGGAAGTAGAACGGCGCCAGTTCCGGCAACCGCAGCAGGTCGGGATTCTGGTGCGCGGCATCGTCAGGCAGGGCCAGGTGCTGCAGAATGAAGTGCGCGCTGAAGTAGATCACGTAGCAATCGGCATCTGCCGGGAACACCACGCGATGCGCCATGAACGGAGGCACGAAGAAGATACTGCCACTGCGCATGCGCAGCGTCCGGCCCGCCATCTCGTGCATGGCGGTGCCGGCCGCCACGAAGAAAATCTGGAAAAAAGAGTGGCGATGGGGGGCCATGTCCCGCTGTGCATCCGCCGTGCTGCGTACCCCGAAGCCAGACCAGCAGAAGGTTTTCTGAGCCAGCGAGAAGGTGGGTACCGCGCGGGTGAGCATGGACGAAGTCGGTTTGTTCATGATGGCGCAATGAGAGTCCGGCGGGCCGTTTCAACTTCATTACATCGAAAAGCCGCCGCAATGCAACCAGGATTTTCCCGCGGCGGCTCTTACAGAGCGCGGCCCTGGGCCAAGACTTGCCGGATCGGCCCTTTGCGGACGCTGAAGTTCAGTAGCCGCAGGCAACCATAAATAGTGGATAGCGTCGGCACGGCTATGCCATGCTGCTGCGCCAGTTCGAGCAGGACGCCGACGATGGGTTCCAGTTCGAAGGGGCGCCCCGCCTGCGCATCCTGCAGCATCGAGGTGCGATGATGCCGGCTGCTGCGGGCCCGCGCGAAGGCGGCCTGTACATCGATAGGCACGCTCAGGCCTGAAGCCTGCGCGATGGTGATGGCTTCCGCCATCAACGCATGCGCCAGGCGCTCGCCTTCCGGCTCGTCCAGGACTTCGCCGAAGCCCAATTGAGACAAGGCACCCAGCGGATTGAAGGCGACGTTGAGCAACAGTTTGCGCCATTTGTCGACACGAATGTCCTCGCTGATCGCGACGGGTAGCCCGGCCTGCAGCATCAGCGCAAACGGCACGCGCGATGCGCCGGAGCCGGGCACTACATCGCCGAGCGCGAACCGGTCGCTCGCGACGCGTGCCTCTACCAGATCGCCTTCCGTCGATATCGACAGGCCCTTGGTGACCACGCAGCCGACGATGCGCTCAAGAGGCAGTGCTGCTTCTGCCAGCCCATCCGGGTCCACTGCCTGCAGCCGCAACGATGGCACCTCGGTACCCAGGTACTGCCACCAGGGCAGGCCGTTCTGCGGAAGGAGCGTCACCGCGTTGCGCGCATGCGCCTTGAACTGCTGCGCCGCCAAGCCCAGGTCTTGCGCCTTGACGGCCAGCACCAGGAGATCCCATCCTGTGGGCGGCGGCACTTTCGCGCTGCACTGGATCTGAATGGTTTGCGCCTCGTGCGGCTCGTCCAGCGGGCGCAGCCTCAGGCTGCCCTGGCGCGCCAACTGCTCGAAGCCCGGGCCTTTGCCGTGCAATACCACGGCGGCGCCCGACAATTGCAGGCGTGCCGCAATATAGCTGCCGATCGGGCCAGATCCCACGACCAGCGTGCGCAGGGCGCCGCCACGATGATGGGCGCGCAGCTTCATGTGCTGGCCTCCTTTTTTATTCGACCTGTTCGGGCGCTGCGAGTGCGTCGGCGGCTGTTTCGGATCAGCTGTCCGCCATGTCTTGATAGCCGAAGCGCTGGGCGCTGACGGGTGCCGTGATACCGGCGGCCTGGGCTTCTTCGACCGGAAAATTCAGTTCCACTTTGATGCCGTTGGGGTCGAACAGGAAAACCTGGTACAAGCCCTGGTCGTTTACCTGGCGCTCGCGAAACTCTACGCCTTGGCGGCGCAGGTTGCCCAGCATGTCCAGAAGGCCAGAGCAACGGAACGCCACGTGATCTATCACGCCGGATCCACTGAGGGCTTGCGACTGCTGGCCCAGGTAGGCCTTTCGGTTGTCGGTGACCTTGGCGCCGCCGTGCGTGATGTGTAGAACATCTTTGTCGTCGATGTACATCCATTGCACCGGAAAGCCGAAGTTGGGCGTGGGTCCGCGGCGCAGCATAAGCATGCGCTCGTACCAGTCCACCGTCGAGGCCATGTCGCGGGTCTGGACGAGGTAGTGCTCAAGGTAATGAAGAGGCATGCGCGGTCTCCTGGGCGTTTCGTGCATACTAGATGCGCAAGCTCGCCCGGAGTTTGCCATTTCGTGTGAAGTCTTGGCGATTTCCGCAATGCGTGCGGGGCCGTCGCCAGATGGGTAGCCGCCGTTTAGCGGCCAGGGTGCTTTCCAGTGTGTTCCTGCGCAGCGGCATGGAATGCAAAAAAGCTGTCGCCGGGAATCAGCCGCATGGTTTTCACGTCGGAATAGCCGGCCTGGCGTAGTTGCCGGGCCATTTCGTCCTGGGCAGGCAGCCGGCCGCCATGCCGGTTGGATGCGCCCCACAAATTGAGCAGCTCGATGCCGGCGTTACCGCCCTGGCAGCAGGTCGCCAGTAGCAAAGCCCCTTGCGGCTTGAGCAGCTTTCTTACCCTGGCCAATAGCGCTACCCGTTCATCGACCGGAAAATAATAGATATTGTTGTACAGCGTGACCAGGTCGAAAGCCTGGCCGAGTTCAACGCTGCGTATGTCGCCGATTTCTATGGTGGCACGGTCTTGCAGGCCCCAAGCCTGGATATTGCGCTGCGCGACTTGCGCGACACCGGCTTGCAGCTCCAACCCTGTTGCTGTCAGCAGGGGGTTGTGCCGGGCGGCATGCCGAATGTAGATCGCCGAGCCGCAACCCACTTCAAGCAGCCGGCACGGCGCATCTTGCGGCACAAAGCGCTTGATGGCTTCGACCAGAAAGGGCTCCAGCGCGCGGGATGAACGCGCAGTCAGCTCGCCGTCCTGGTTGTCCAGGTCCCATAGCTGGCCATTGCGAAGCTTGGTGGGCGTTTGCATGATCAACTGGTGATGCATGCTGGCGGCCTCTTGTGCCAAGGCGAGCGTTGCATCGTTTTCGGGCCGCGCCAGTTTCTTCGCCAGGCGCTTCAACGCATAGCCGTTGCGCCCCAACTCGAGTAGCCCCAGATGGCAGCCCAGGCCCAGCCACCCGCGCAGGGCTTCGGTTGCCTTGTCGCCTGGCGCGCAGCCGACGGCCAGTTGCTGGAATGGGACGGGCCCGTCGGCCAATTGGTCCATCAGCCCGGAATTCTTCAATGCCGCCAGGAAGCTGAGTTTGTACAAGGGCTTGTACAGGGCCTGGGTTGCCATGGCCGGGAAAAGTTGCTTGCTTTTCAGCATATGCAAGAAAGGTCTCAACAGCATGGTGGTCAGGCCTTGGGCTTGGATGGGCGGCGCCGTACGGGCGTGTGCGCGGTG
>DASPIV010000378.1:0-3733 GCA_035628955.1 Bordetella sp. | reverse complement strand
CGGGCATGCGTGGCGGCATGTAAGAAAAACGTCACCGAAAAAGGAGTTCCCCTCTCTGCATCGGCCGCCGTCTATAGAGGGCAGCCGCAGTGTTGCGGCCCGCATGACTTAAACGTCGCAACGCCTTGCCAGGGATGCCTCCGCCATGTCTTTGTCCGAACAACTCCCGTCTCGTTCTGTCCACGCACGACAGGCCCGCCATGGCGCCCGCTCGGGCGCGTTGCGCTTGACGCCGCTGGCCGCGGCGCTGGCGGCTTACCTGGTGGCGGGCAGCGTCGCGGCGCCGGCCCAGGCGGCAGCGCCTGTCGGTGGAGCTTGGTTTGCCTCGCAAGGACGCGGCCAGGTGCAGGCGGCGCGCCAGGCGGGCATGAAGCACGGTCCGATGGGCACCAACTCGGTATCGCGCCAGCACCAGTTGACGCAGCAAAGCCTGCAGCGCTCGATGGCCAACGTGCACCGTACGGCGGTCGCGATTGCCGCCCACCAGGCGGCGCAGCGCGCTGCGCGCGAACAGGCGCGGGGCGGGGCGTCCGACATTCCCGACGGGCTGGGGCAGGGCGGCCTGGAAACCGATCTGGCGGCTGGCTGGCTCAATGCTCAAGAACCGTCGCAGAGCCAGCAAGGCGGCCGCACCGAGGTTTCGATCAAGCAGACAGCCAAGAAGGCGATCCTGAACTGGAAGACGTTCAACGTGGGGCGCGGCACCACGGTGCACTTCGACCAGAGCGCGGGCAACGACACCAAGAACGGCAACACCTGGGCGGCATTGAACCGCATCAACGACCCCAGCGACCGGCCCAGCCGGATCGCGGGGCAGATCAAGGCCGAGGGCGCGGTCTACCTGATCAACCGCAACGGCGTGGTGTTCCACGGCAGCAGCCAGGTCAATACCCGCACGCTGATTGCATCCAGCCTGAAGCTGTCCGACGACCAGTTCATGGCGGGGATCAACAAACCCTCCTATTTCGAGCTGAATGGCAACAACCTGGCCATTCCGCAGTTCGGCGAGTTTCCTGATCGCAACAACTTCGTTGACGGCGAGATCTTCGAGCCTGGCCCCATTCCGGGCGATGTGCGCGTAGAGGCCGGGGCCGAGATTACGGCGCACACGGGCGGCAAAATAATGCTGTTCGGTCCCAAGGTGGCCAATGCAGGCCGGATATCCGCGCCAGACGGGCAAGTGATCCTGGCGGCGGGCGAAAACGTCTTCTTGAAGTCGCCCAACCCCGAAGATATCGATGCGGTGCGCGGTCTGGACGTGGCTGTTGCCGCGCCCGCGCCCCGGGCTTTCAACTACTGGCACCTTACCAGCGCGTTCTTCCGCGGCGGCAATGAGCACGACAAGATCATCATGGAAAGGGACGTGCTGCCTGCCATGCGTGCGCGTGCCGCCGAGGCAGGCTACGAGGCCAGCAACACCGGCGTGGTGTCGGCCGACCGGGGCAACATCACCATGCAGGCGCTGGATGTGCGGCAAGACGGTGCCTTGCTGGCAAGCACGGCGCTGGACAACCGTAACGGTTCTATCGTGCTGCGGGCCTGGGGGCAGGGCACGCATGCGCACAGTTCGGACATCAACAGGTTGGCCAACTGGGACTCGGGCTCGTTGACACTGGGGTCGCACAGCGTCACCCAGGTCATTCCGGACGCCGGCGATACCAGCGAAATCGAGCTGGCCGCGCTGGCCACCCGCTACGAACCCGGCCGCATCGTGCTGTACGGCAAGGTGGTGGATCTGCAGGGCGGCTCCAATATCTGGGCGCCGGCTGGCAATATCGACATTCAATCCGCTGCCATTGCGTTCTATATCCAGGAAGGCACGTCGCGCAAGCCGGGCGGCGGCTCGCTGCCTGACGGCAACCGCATCTATATCGACAGCGACGCGTTCCTGGGCGTGGGCGGATTGCAAGACGTAAGCGTGCCGACAGGCCGCAATTTCATCGAAGCAGAATTCCGCATCAATGAGTTGCGCGATTCCCCATTGCTGCGCGATTCATGGCTGCGCGGCCAGAAGGTGGTAATCGACCGCCGTATCAGCGACACGTTTGGCGAAGGCCCCATGGGGGGCGTCGAGTGGGTGCGTGATGCCGACGGCAAGCCGGTGCCGGGCGCCTGGGTGGGCACCCCGCTGGGTGACATGACCGGCTGGGTGGGGGTGGGCAAGACGGACTTGCAGGAACTGTCTACCATCGGCGGGACGATCTCGCTGGTGACGCAGAATGGCGACGTCGTCACCCGGCCGGGCTCGCTTATCGACATCTCGGGCGGTTCGGTGCGCTACACCGGTGGCCTGAATACCGCTACGCTGCTGCAGGGCGCCGATGGCCGCTATTACGACATCGGACAGGCATCGCCGGGCATGGCTTACGTTGGTGTGGCCGGGGAATACGTGCGCCAGCATGCGCGCTGGGGAGTGTCTGACACTTGGCGCAATCCCGTCGTGGTGCGTCCGCGCTATGAGCCAGGCTATACCGAAGGGCGTGGCGCCGGGGCCATCGAGATCAAGGCCGGCCGCGCTATCGTGCTGGAAGGCGATCTCTGGGGCGGCGCCGTAACCGGAGACCGGCAGACCGACGGCGCACCCCAACCGGGGGGCAGCCTGGTGGTGGGCGGGGGGGCCTTCAGCGACACGACATGGTCGCCGGGCCGGCTGATTATCGGTGCCAATCCCGTGTTCTTGCCTGATGGCTTCACTGCCGATTCGCCCATCGATGAGGCCTGGTACAAGACGCTTGCGCCCGAAGAAACCGGCACCGGCGAGAGCGGGCGGATCAAGCAGACCTGGGTGTCCGACGCCATGCTCAGCGGATCGGGGCTGGGTGACATCATGATGTTCATGACCGACGACGGGCGGATAGACGCGAGCGCGTCCGTGGAGTTGTCGCCTGGCGCCAGCCTGAGGCTGCTGCCAGTGGAAAACGCCGTGATCGATTTTGTCGTCGAAGGAACGGTGCGCGCGCCCGGCGGTACCATCAACATCGGTGGCGAGCGCATCGAACTGGCCGCCGGCAGCCGGCTCGACGCCGCGGGGCAATGGGTCAATACCTGGCAGGATGGGCCCCGGGCCCGCCCGCTGGCGCGGGATGGCGGTTCGGTGCGCATTATCGGCCAGATTGCCGCGCAAGGCGGCAGTGTGATCGACGTATCGGGTGGCGCACGCCTGGTGCGCCAGGGCGGCAAGCCCCGGCTCTACGTCGGTGATGCCGGCGATATCGGCCTGGTCGGCGTGGATGCCAACAGCGGCTTGGCTGAGATTGACTTACGGGGTTACGCCGCGGGCTCGAGTGGCGCGCTCGAGATCGTGGCGACCACCGATACCCAGATCGGCGGCGTGTCCGAAGATGGCACGGTCCTGGTCGTGCCCGAGACGCTGTTCGGTGAAAAGGGGTTCGGCTCGGTGACGGTGTCCGCGCCGGGCCGCAGTATGGTCGTGCCGGCCGGTGTGCAAGCCGGATTGTCCACGCGCGTGGTGAGCCTGGCGGACGGCCGATATGTCGACATGGCGACCGGCGCGCATATCACTGACCTGGGCATGGTCGGGGTGCCGCGCCTGGATGAAAGCCTGGCCAGGGCGCCGGGTGCGCTGCTGCTGGGCGCCAGCCGTATCGAAATCGGTGCCGGCGCGGTTCTGCGTACCGGCCCGGCCGGCCAGCTGTCATTGAACGGTCAGGCCGAGGGCCAGATTGACGTACGTGGCACCCTGGATGCCCCGGCCGGCGTCATCAGCCTTGAA
>DASPIV010000377.1:0-2569 GCA_035628955.1 Bordetella sp. | reverse complement strand
CCCCGTTGGCGTACTGTCCGCCCATTGCATCGGTCGAGAAGTCGACACCTAGCGCCGCGACGTGCGCGCCCAGGCTGTAGTCGGGCTTGATCGCCGCAGCGACCTTTTCGGGATCTTGTGGCCGGACGCGTTCGTCGATATTTTGCCCCCAATAGCTGTACGGCCAGCCATAGAAGGCGCCTTCCTGGACCGCGGTCAGATAATCGGGAACCAGGTTAGGGCCGATCTCGTCGCGTTCGTTCACCACTGCCCACAATTGGCCCGTGTCGGGCTGGATGGTGAGTGCGGTGGGATTGCGCAACCCCGTGGCATACGGCTTGTGTTCGCCGGTACGGGCATTTACGCGCCAGATACGGGCGCGGTCCGCTTCCGCCGTCATGCCGCGTTCCGTGATGTTGCTATTGGAACCGATGCCCACATACAGATACTGTCCATCGGCACTGGCGGTCATGGCTTTGGTCCAGTGGTGGTTGATTTCCGATGGAAGGAGCGTCACCGTTTCAGGTGGGCCGCTCGCCTTGGTTTGCCCAGGCTGGTAGTCGAAACGCACCAAGGCGTCCTGGTTGGCAACATAGAGATTGCTGCCTACTAATGCCAGGCCGTACGGTGCATTGAGGTTCTCCGCGAAAGTCGAAGCTTCATAGGTGCCGTCGCCGTCGGCATCGCGCAGCAAAGTCAGGCGGTTGCCGCCCTTCACCGGAGTGGTGCCGCGGGCCTTGATAAGGCCGGCGATCACGTCCTTGGGCTTCAGTTTGGCGGCATTGCCGCCGCGGCCCTCGGCCACCAGGATGTCGCCATTGGGCAATACCAGCGTCTGTCGCGGAATTTTCAGGTTGGTGGCGATGGCGGTAATCGTATAACCGTCTGGTACGGTCGGCAGCTTGTCTCCCCACTCCGCGGGCTCTGCAATCACCATATCGGGCAGCAGCCCCCGTTCGGGCTCGGGCAACTGGGGGTCGGGGCCGACCTGCAAAGGTCCGGCCTGGCCACTGCATACGCCCATCACCGCGGACAGCGGAACAACGGCAAGCAAACTAAGGTATTTCATAGGGGGCCCCTGATATGCGGGGTGCGAAAACCCAGCCATACGGCCGCGCAGGCAAGCACCACAACGACAATCGACAAGATCAGGCCGGTGGGCATGCTGGCCCATGCGTCGCGGGCATGTATCAGCGCATTGACGAAGCCCACTATCCACACTGCCAGCAACACCAGGAAATAGGGAATGACGCCCCGTGCGCGCTGGTGCGGCCGGAAAAGATCGATGATCGCGAAAATCAGCGCGATGCTACAAAACACCAGAGCCCCCACCAGCAGCCACGAAGCGAAGTTGTTCCACTGGATGTCAAAAGACTTTGCATACGCTGCATCGCTAAGGGCAGCGCCCAGAAACAAGGGAAGCGTCGCCGCCAGAAACACCGCATGCAGCGGATGCACGGTCAGGGCATACCGATGTTCAATAAGTTGGGTCACTTGATCGCCTCCTGGGTAGCGGGCTCGGGCGCATGATGTGCGCGGGCGGCGCAGCAAGTAACGTGCCCGTGCCGGCACGTTGCGGCCGGCTGGTCGAACGTTCTACAAACGGACGCAACGCTGCTTGGCCCGAGTCATTCTCTTGCGCTGCCGCTTGGGCGGCCAAGCCCGCTCATGAAGCTGTTTCGTATTTCGCTGGAGCGCCGTGATGAGCTCCAGCCTGGCGCCCAATATGATTGCCGTCAGGAGCACACGCGGGGCCGTCAGGAGCACACGCGGGGAATTGGAGGAAACCGGATGATAATAGAGGCCCATTTGTTCCCACGGCGGAAGCGGACCCGCAGAGATTCCATCTGGCAACTGCCAGAACATCGCTATCTACAGCGTACTGTTAACGAAAAGCGGTCGACCATCCAGATCTTGTGCATGCGGTACTGGATGTCTCTCGCGGCATTGGCACTCAGGCACTACGATCTGTCTTTCTTCTTTGTCGAAGAAGAGTTGGCCACTGGCCAAGTGGAAACTCACGTGATGCGCTCCCGCTATTTCGATCTCCCGCCTGTCCTTATCGGCACCAAGCCTGCAGCGTGACAACCGCAGCCGAGATCATGAACCTGTACGAACAACTGCGTACATCCAGAAGTCCCGGGCCTGTCCGCGCACTTTGCGGTACTGGCGCATTAATCCCTCGCGTTGCATACCGATGCGCTCCGCGACTGCAATTGAAGAGAGGTTGCTGTCCAGGATAGTGGCTTGGATACGCTGGATACACATCGCATTTTGCGCCCAGGCAATGACAGCGCGCGCTGCATGAGTCGCCAGGCCTCGGCCGCACTGGCGCGGATCGAGGTCGTAAGCAAGCTCAGCTCGGCCGTGAACACGAGAAATTTCGTTCAGGCCTACCGTGCCCAACAGGCTATCACTAGAGTCCACAATGGCCCAGCGAAGAGAGTCCTTGCCTTCGGCATAGCCGGAAATGAGCATCGCGAGCGCCGTCGGACCAACATCGTCCCAACTTGTGTGCTCAGTAACGCCAGGTTGACTCAAATATGCCGACCAAGCATGCGCATCGTCGGGTCGAAGCGGCCGTATCGAC
>DASPIV010000376.1:0-2854 GCA_035628955.1 Bordetella sp. | reverse complement strand
TGGGCCGTGCAGATCACCCTGGCCGAAGGCGAACGCTTCGTGAAGCTGGACCAGGCCGGCGAAGAAGCCGCCTGGTCCGACAACCTGGCCGACATACTTCCGTTCGCGCTGGGCGATGAGCCGCCGCCGGACGATGAAGACGACGATGAAGACGAGGACGAGGACGACGGTCCGCCCGACGGGCATGGTCCTCGCTAGTCGCGGGCCGGGTCGCTAGGCCAGGCCGCGCCGGCGGTCGCGCCGGTACAGCGCGTAGCCCAGCGGCCACATGACGGCCACCAGGGCCCGCGCAGAAGGCCGGGTCAGGCGATAGGCCTGTACCGCGGTAGGCAGGCCGGAATGCTCGAGGTCCAGGCGGAAACGCGTGTAGCGCGCAGCCGCCATCAGGAATTCCTTGGGCCGGTAGCGGAACCAGTCCATGTGATGCTCAAGAATGTCCCAGGCCAGCAGGTACAGGCCCTGGGCGTTGTTGCGCACCGATACCGCGCCGCGGCTCAGCCCGTCAGCGCTGGGGTGGTAGATGCGCACCACCTGGTTGATGCAGCGGTTCAGATAGCCGGCCCGCGCCATGGCCCACCAGATCAGGCTCTCGGGCACGAAGCCTTCCACGCTCTCGGGAAACGGGAAGCGGCGCAGCACGTCTGTGCGCATGCTGCCGAATTTCTCGCCCTTGATACGATGGCGGAAATACATTTCGACCGCCGAGGCATCGAAGACATCCTGCGGGAAGCGGTCGCCCACGATAGTGTCGTCGGGCCGGGCGCACAGGCCGGTGACGCCCACATAGCCTTCGCGCCGGCCGGGCGGGATGGCCTGCCAGGCTTCGTGCAGGATCTGCAGCGCCTGCGGCGGGATTTCGTCGTCGCTGTCCAGCGCTACCACGAAGTCGCCGCGCGCCTCGCGCACGCCACGATTGAACGCGGTTTTCTTGTGCTGGTTCTTTTGCCAGATATAGCGAATGGGAAACGTGGCCTGGGCCTGCCAGACCAGCACCGCCTCGTGCGTACGGTCTGTCGAGCCGTCGTCGACGATCAGCCATTCGAAATCGCGACAGGTCTGTCGACGTAGCGATTCATACACACGGTACAGGGTGGCGGCCCGGTTGTAGGTGGGCGTCAATACCGTGAACAAGTAATGCGGGTCACTCATGCGCTGGGCCGGTTCGCGAGGGGCAGACGGCGACGGTCTATTTGATTATGGGTAAAAAACAAGGGCTCCAGTGTATGGGATATGCGGGAAGGCAACGCATTCGCGACGGCCCATTTTGCAAACAAATCTGTCATGTTTTTCCATATTTATACTGGGCGCGGGCCATGGCGCCATCGCCTCAGGCCCGGCGGACACGCGGGCAACGGGTAAACTCGTGCGGCTCATTCGGAATATCCATGGAATCCCATCCCATCCAGTTGAACGATATTGCGCTGTTCGTGGAAGTGGCGCGGCGCAAGAGTTTCAGCGTGGCCGCCCGCGCCTTGTCCATGCCCACCTCGACCTTGTCGCGGCGCATAGGCCAGTTAGAGCAAGCCATCGGCTTGCGGCTGATCAACCGCAATACGCGGCGGCTGGAACTCACCAATGCGGGGGCCGCCTATCTGCGCCGCTGCCAGGGCCTGGTAGACGAGGCGCGCCTGGCGCACGAACAATTGTTGGCGATGTCGGCCCGTCCGCAGGGGCGGCTGAGCATTTCCATTCCGTACAGCATGGCCATCTGGCTGCTGCCGGAGGCCCTGAAAGCGTTCACGGAACGCTATCCCGACCTGGAATGCGAGTTCGACCTGGGCCTGAATCCCACCGAAAATTCGCAGGGCGGGCCGTTCGATGTGGCACTGCGATTCGGCCACGAACAGCTGGGCGCCGAGCCCGCGACAGACGACCCGTCGGTGCAAGAGATCACCACGCTGGACAACTACCTGTATGCCTCGGCCGATTATCTGCAGGCCAACGGCACGCCGCAGCAGCCGGCCGACCTGGCAGGCCATGAATGCCTGCGCACCACCATCGACCGCGAACACTCTTTCTGGATGCTGCGCAATGGCGAGCTTTCCGAACGTGTGCCGGTGCGTGGCGCGATTGCCGGCAACAACATCAGCGTGCTGGGCACCCTGTCGGGGCTGGGGCTGGGCATCACGCGGCTGCCCAACTGCCGGGCACTGGCGCCCATCATCGACCGCAATACCCTGAAGCGCATACTGCCAGGCTGGAGCACCGCCCCCTTGCCCGTGTTCGCGGTATTTCCGTCACCGGTACTGCCGGCCAAGACGCGCGCCTTCATGGAGTTCCTGCGGCCCTGGCTGGACCCGGCCGAGTAAACGGGCATACAGGGCAAGGGCACGAAAAAAAACCGCCGGAGGACCGGCGGTTTTTTTTTGCATCAAGCCGCGAGTATTACACGCGCTTGATCTTTTCCAGCATCTTGAAAACACCCTTGGGCGATTTGACGAACAAGCGCTTGAAAGCCTTGCCCAGGCAACGGCGTTCCAGGGTATTGCGACGCACGCGTTTGCGCTCAGCCATGATGGTTCTCCGGTAAGGTTCTATGGTGCCTAAAACTAACCTACTAACCTACTAACCCACTAACCCGCCCGCACCCGACGTGTCCGGCATGCAAAGGCGCATATCGGGGTGCCACAGGCTGACGGCAAAAATTGGGATAACTCGGTATTCTAGCCTGAAACAACCCCGGCCACCAAACCGCTGCTAGCCGGCCGCCGCATCCGTGTCCGCCAGCAGCTTGCGCACGGCGTCCGGGCGCGGCAGCGGCCCGACCGCGCCATAACCCATCGTGGACAGCGCCGCCGCCGCATTGGCGTAACGCACGGCCGGCAGCCAGTCGTCGCCGGCACAGCGCCGCGCC
>DASPIV010000375.1:0-2258 GCA_035628955.1 Bordetella sp. | reverse complement strand
CTGCGCGACGACTACGTGCGCACCGCGCGCGCCAAAGGCCTGCCCGAGTACAAGGTGATACTGAAGCACGCGGCCCGCAATGCGCTGATCCCGATACTTACCGTGCTCGGCCTGACCACGGCCTTGCTGGTCAGCGGTGCCGTGGTCACCGAGACGGTGTTCGGCCTGCCGGGCGTGGGCAGCCTGGTGGTGTCGGCCGTGCTGCGGCGCGACTACCCGGTCATCCAGGGGGCGTTGCTGGTCATCGCCGCCATTTATGTACTGATCAATCTTTTCATCGACCTGCTGTACCTGGTGGTCGATCCGCGGGTGCGCTACTGACATGGCAATTGCGATCACTACCGGAGCCGGCACCGAACGCTGGCAGATACTGCGCCTGCTGGTGGCACGCAAGACGGTGCTGGTCAGCCTGGCCGTGCTGGCCGTGCTGGTGGCCGCGGCGGTGCTGGCCCCATGGATCAGTCCGTACGACCCGTACAAGCTGTCGATCATGAATCGCCTGCAGGCGCCCAGTTCCACGCATTGGTTCGGCACCGACGATTTCGGCCGCGACGTGTTCAGCCGCGTGATCCATGGCGGGCGCCTGTCGCTGGCGGTGGGCTTCCTGGTCGTGGTGCTGTCGGGCGCGCTGGGTATCCTGCTGGGCCTGGTGGCGGGATTCTTCCGCGGTGCCGATAAAGTCGTGTCGCGACTGATCGACGCGATGATGGCCTTCCCCGATATTCTGCTGGCCATCGCGCTGGTGGCGGCGCTGGGGCCGTCGCTGCTGAACGTGGTGATTGCGCTGGGCATCGTGTATGCGCCCCGCCTGGCCCGCGTCGTGCGCGCGTCCACGCTGGTGATCCGGGAACTGCCGTTTGTCGAGGCCGCCCGGGCGCTGGGCGTGCCGACGCGGCGCATCATCGCAGTGCACGTACTGCGCAACCTGGTCTCGCCTATCCTGGTGCAAGGCACGTTCATTTTCGCCTACGCCATCCTGGCCGAAGCCGGGCTGTCGTTCCTGGGCGTGGGCGTATCGCCCGACATCCCGACCTGGGGCACCATGATCAACGCGGGCCAGCAGTACATGGGGTCGGCCGACTGGATCATGGTGTTTCCCGGCATTGCCATCGTGCTGTCGGTGCTGTCGCTGCAGCTGGTGGGCGATGGATTGCGCGATGTGCTGGATCCGCGCCTGCGCAAGGAACTCTAGGCCTTGGACATGACAGCAAGCCAACAAGACATCATTCTGGCGGTGGACGGGCTGAAAACCTGGTTCCACAGCCGCGACGGCGTGGCCAGATCGGTCGACGGCGTGACCTTCAGCCTGGCGCGCGGCGAAACGCTGGCCATCGTGGGCGAATCGGGATCGGGCAAATCGGTGACCAGCCTGTCGATCATGGGCCTGTTGCCCAAGCCGGCTGGCCGCATCGAGGCCGGCAGCATCCGTTTCCGCGACCGCCATGGCGCCACGCACGATCTGGCCCGGGCGCCGGCCGCGACGCTGCGCCGCATTCGCGGCGCCGAAATCGCGATGATATTCCAGGAACCCATGACCAGCCTGAACCCGTTGTACACGGTGGGCGACCAGATCGCCGAAGCCGTGCTGCAGCATGAGGGCGGCTCGCGCGGGGCCGCGCTGCAGCGGGCGCGCGAAATGCTTGAACGGGTCGAGATCCCGGCGGCTGCGCGCCGTATCCACGAATACCCGCACCAGATGTCGGGTGGCATGCGCCAGCGCGTGATGATCGCGCTGGCACTGGCCTGCAACCCTTCGGTGCTGATCGCCGACGAGCCGACCACGGCGCTGGATGTGACCGTGCAGGCGCAGATCCTGGATCTGTTGCGCCGCCTGCAGGCCGAATCGGGCATGAGCATCCTGTTCGTGACGCACAACCTGGGGGTCGTGGCCGAGATCGCGCATCGCGTGGCGGTGATGTATGCCGGACGCGTAGTCGAGGATGCCGGCGTGCACGAATTGTTCGAACGGCCCACGCATCCGTATACCCGCGGGCTGCTGTCGTGCATTCCCACCGCCGCGCTGCTGGCGTCGCGCCAGCGGCTGCAACCCATACCCGGCAACGTGCCCAGCGTGCTGGACCTGCCGCCCGGCTGTACTTTTGCGCCGCGCTGCGCGCTGGCCATACCGGCCTGTGCGCACGCTGTTCCGGAACTTGTCGCGGTGCGCGATGCGCACCTGGCCCGCTGCATCAAGGTAGTGCCGCAATGACTGAGCCCTTATCCGCCGAACCGCTGTTGCGCGTGCAGGGCCTGACCGT
>DASPIV010000374.1:0-3610 GCA_035628955.1 Bordetella sp. | reverse complement strand
CATGGACTACATCAAGTTCGCACGCGCCAAGGGCCTGTCGGAAAAGCGCGTGCTGGGCGTGCATCTGCTCAAGAACATCCTGATTCCCATTGTGACGGTGGCGGGACTGGAATTCGGCCAGGTGGTGGCCTTTGCTGTCGTGACCGAAACCGTGTTCTCGTGGCCTGGCATGGGAAAACTGCTGATCGATTCCATCGTCAACCTGGACCGCCCGGTCGTGGTGGCCTACTTGATGCTGATCGTGTTCTTTCTGGTGATGCTGAATCTGGTCGTGGACATTATCTATACCGTGCTGGACCCGCGCGTACGCCTGGAGCGCCGAGCATGACGACGCCTGTTTCTTCCGCCCCGCCCGCCGCGGCGCCCGTCGCCCGCGTCGAGACGCCGCTGCGCCGCTTCCTGGTGGATTTCTGCGCCAGCAAGCTGGCATTGCTGGGCGTGGTGCTGTTGCTGCTGACCGTGGGCGCGGCCGTGTTCGCGCCCTGGATCGCGCCGCAGAATCCGTTCGATATCGGTACGCTGGACATCCTGGACTCGAAGCTGCCGCCGGGCAGTGTCAGCAGCGATGGCAGCATGACTTATTGGCTGGGCACCGACGGGCAGGCGCGCGATGTGTTCTCGGCCATTCTGTACGGCATGCGCACCAGCCTGATGGTGGGCACGATCTCGGTACTGGCGGCGTTCGCCATCGGCGCCACCGTGGGCCTGATCGCCGCGTATTTCGGCGGGCGGATCGATGCCTTCCTGATGCGCGCGGTGGATATCCAATTGTCGTTTCCGGCCATCCTGGTGGCGCTGATCCTGCTGGCGATCCTGGGCAAGGGCGTGGACAAGGTCATTATTGCGCTGGTGGTGGTGCAGTGGGCCTACTTCGCGCGCGCGGCCCGCGGCGCGGCGCTGGTCGAGCGCGGCAAGGAATACGTCGAGGCGGCCCGCTGCATGTCGCTGAGCTGGGGGCGGGTGCTGTTCCATCATGTGCTGCCCAATTGCATGCCACCCTTGATCGTGATCGCCACCATCGACCTGGCCCACGCCATCGCCCTGGAAGCCACGCTGTCGTTCCTGGGGGTGGGCGTACCGGTGACCGAACCTTCGCTGGGCATGCTGATCTCGAACGGCTTCGAATACCTGTTGTCGGGGCTGTACTGGATTTCGTTCTTTCCGGGCATTGCGCTGGCCATTGCCATCATCGCCATCAACCTGGTGGGCGACCATCTGCGCGATGTGCTGAACCCGCACAACGCGGCCTGAGCGGCGAACCGGCCATGGACCATCGAGCCACAGTGACCGCCCACCCGCCCATGCTGGAAGTACATGGGCTGAAAACCCATTTCTTCACGCGCGCCGGCGTAATCAAGGCGGTCGACGGCGTGGACCTGTCGGTGCGGCCGGGCGAGATCCTGGGGCTGGTGGGCGAGTCGGGATCGGGCAAGAGCATTACCGGGTTCTCGCTGCTGGGCTTGGTGGATGCGCCGGGCCGCGTGGTCGAGGGCGAAATCCGCCTGAACGGCGAAGACCTGCGGCAGGCTTCGCAGCGACGCTGGCGCGAGCTGCGTGGCAGCGAGATCGCAATGATCTTCCAGGATCCGATGATGACGCTGAACCCGGTGCTGCGCGTCGATACCCAGATGGTAGAAACCGTGCGGGCGCACCGCCGCGTCAGCCGGGCGGATGCGCACGCGCGCGCGCTGGAAGTGTTGACCAAGGTGGGCATTCCATCGCCGCAGGAACGCCTGCGCGCCTACCCGCACCAGTTGTCCGGCGGCATGCGGCAGCGGGTGGCCATTGCCATCGCGCTGCTGAATGCGCCGCGTCTGATCATCGCCGACGAGCCCACCACCGCGCTGGATGTGACTATCCAGGGCCAGATCCTGTACGAAATGCAGAAGCTATGCCGGGAAACCGGTACCGGGCTGATCTGGATCACGCACGATCTGGCCGTGGTGGCGGGCCTGGCCGACCGCGTGGCCGTGATGTATGCCGGCCGCGTGGTCGAAACCGGCACTACGGCCGACGTGATCGGGCGGCCGCTGCACCCGTATACGCAGGGCCTGATCGCGTCGATACCCACGCCGCAGACGCGCGGCCAACCGCTGGACCCGATTCCGGGCATGACGCCTTCGTTGTTGAACTTGCCGCAGGGCTGTGCGTTTCGCACGCGCTGCGCGCGCGCCACCGACGCCTGTGCGCAGGCGCCGCAGGCGGTAGAGCACCGGCCCGGCCACTGGGCCCGTTGCTGGCATGCAGGAGAACCGTAGTGCAAAGCGCCGCGCCCCCGTCGCCGCAGCCGGCATCGCCATTGCCTGATGCGCCCGCCACGCCGACGATTCTGTCGCTGCGCCAGGTCGAGCAGCATTTCGTGCAGCCGGTGGACCTGGCCGGCCGCATTGCCAACTTGTTCGGCGCGGGCCTGAAGACGCTGGTGGTGCAGGCGGTGGCCGGGGTGGACCTGGATGTGCGCGCGGGCGAAGTGATCGGTATCGTGGGCGAGTCGGGTTGCGGCAAGTCGACGCTGGGCCGCATGGTGTCGGGCATTTTGCGGCCGACTGGCGGACAGATCCATTACCAGGGCAAGCCGGTGGCGCAAATGCCGGCCGCCCAGCGGCGTGCCTACGAACTGGGCGTGCAGATGATCTTCCAGGATCCGTACGCGTCGCTGAACCCGCGCATGCGGGTGCTGGACATCATTGGCGAGGCGCCGGTGGCGCACGGGCTGATCCGTGCCGGCGAGAAGGCCGGCTACGTGGCCGGCCTGATGCGCCAGGTGGGCCTGGATGCCGGCTATGCGCAGCGCTATCCGCACCAGTTCTCGGGCGGTCAGCGCCAGCGCATCGGCATTGCGCGCGCACTGGCCTTGAAGCCCTCGGTGATCGTGTGCGATGAAGCCGTGGCGGCCCTGGACGTGTCCATCCAGGCGCAGGTGTTGAATCTGTTTGCGCAATTGCGGCGCGAACTGGACCTGACCTATCTGTTCATCAGCCACAACCTGAGCGTGGTCAGCCACATATCGGACCGGGTTGCCATCATGTACTTGGGCCGCATCGTCGAGCTCGCGCCCACCGAGGCGGTGTTCTCTCGCGCGAATCATCCTTATACGCAGGCCTTGCTGAAAGAGTTGCCGGACTTGCGGCCGGGGCGGCGCGACTATCAGCCCATCAAGGGCGAACTGCCTTCGCCGCTGGCACCGCCCTCGGGCTGTGCCTTTCATCCTCGCTGTCCGCATGCGATGCCGCGGTGTTCGGTGGAGCGGCCGCTGTTGCGTGCGGTTGCTTCGGGGCATGCCAGTGCTTGTCATTTGAATGACGAGGGTCGGGGGGCGGACGCTGTCTAGGCGGGCGGTGGCGTGGGACTGCTACAGTGCCTGTTCGAACCATTGGCCATGCCGATCGTCTTGCAGGTGTCAGGCACCTGCGGAGCCTGACACCTGACGAGCGGTTCCATTGCGAGACATTGCCAGCCTCGGTGTCCTATAAGCGCAAAACCGCCCAGCAACACAAACGCAGCGGTATGCTACAAAACTTGCATATAAGACCATCATCAGAGTATCGCCATGAAAACCCTAGACGAAATCGAACGCGCCCATGCTGACCTGACCGCCCTGCGGCGCGAC
>DASPIV010000373.1:0-2749 GCA_035628955.1 Bordetella sp. | reverse complement strand
GCCGGTGCGCGTGGCGGTACCCGAGTACGAAGGCAGCCTGTCCGATGTGATGCGCAATCCGCGCTTCTCGACGGTGATGGGCTTGTTGCAGGAAGCGCGCATGCAGCGCGTGCGGGGCCGCAAGGTCGCCGCGCAGACCGGCAGTTTCAAGAGCCTGCTGGCCCGCATGAAGGAGTGGTTCATGAATTGATCGCAGGGGCAGACTGGGGCCTGCTCCTGGTCCGTACCGGCCGAAAGGGCGGAACGGGCCAAAAGGGGAGACGCCTCAAACTCGTTGCGGACCCTACGGCCGGCGTCGACTTTGAGGCGATTCACAAAAGATAGGTTGTCGGGGAATTTTTGTGATTTGCAAATTCAGACTTGTGAGGGAGTCATCATGATGAACTTTGAGATGCTTGAGAACAACACCAAAGGGACCGTTATCAAGGTCGTGGGTGTTGGTGGTGCCGGCGGCAATGCCGTCGCGCACATGATCCGCAGCGGCGTCAACGGCGTGGATTTCATCTGCGCCAATACCGACGCGCAGGCGCTGGCGGCAACTAACGCACCGGTGCAGATCCGCCTGGGCCGCACCGGCCTGGGCGCCGGGGCCAAGCCCGAACAGGGCCGCGCATCGGCCGAAACCGCGCGCGAGGAAATCCGCTCGGCCCTGACCGGCGCCCATATGGTGTTCATTACCGCCGGCATGGGTGGCGGTACTGGCACGGGCGCGGGTCCCGTGGTGGCCGAAGTGGCCAAGGAACTGGGCATTCTGACCGTAGGTGTGGTCACCAAGCCCTTCACCTTCGAAGGCAACAAGCGGCTGAAGATGGCCGAAGACGGTATCAGCGAGCTGGCCAAGCACGTGCATTCGCTCATCGTGGTGCTCAACGAGAACCTGTATGAGCTGATGGACGAGGACGCGACGCAGGAAGACTGCTTCCGTTCCGCCGACGACATCCTGCACAACGCTTGCGCGGGTATTGCCGAGATCATCAACGTCGAAGGCAATGTCAACGTCGACTTCGAAGACGTCAAGACGATCATGGGCGAGCAGGGCCAGGCCATGATGGGCACGGCAACCGCCAGCGGCGCCGACCGCGCCCGGGTGGCGGCCGAACAGGCCATCGCCTGCCCGTTGCTGGAAGGTGTGGACCTGAACGGCGCCCGCGGCGTGCTGGTCAACATCACGGCCAGCCGCACGCTGAAGATGCGCGAAACGCGCGAAATCATGGAAACGATCCGCAGCTATGCTTCGGAAGACGCCACCGTGATCTTCGGCACGGCCTATGACGAAGCAATGGGCGACAGCCTGCGCGTGACGGTGGTGGCTACGGGCCTGGGCCGCAACGCCGCGCGTCCGCAACTGGTGCAGAACGCCGCCGAAGGGCTGCGTACCGGTACCGACAACCTGCCCATGGGCGGGATGGCGGGCCATCAGGGCGATTACCGCAACCTGGACATGCCGTCGGTGATGCGCAATCCGCGCACGCAGGCGTCGGCCCAGGTGCGCGCGCTGGAAAGCTCGGGTATGGATCATTTCGATATCCCGGCGTTCCTGCGCAAGCAAGCGGATTGATGGTGCTGTACCGGGCCGGGGAACCGGTCCGACTCCCTCGGCGCCGGCCTGTCTTCCCCAGACGGGCCGGACGCGGGGCGGCGCATGTGCGCCGCCCATAAAGGGGACATATTTGTCGGCAAATGTTACGGGCGCATGGCGCCGAGTGCCTCGGCGAGGTTACAATACGCACTTATGCCGGTGATTTCATTGATTTTTGCCGGCACAGGCTTACAACACAGGTCCCATGTTTCGACAGCGCAGCATCCAGAATCTCGTCCGTACTACCGGCGTAGGGGTCCACTCGGGACGTCGGGTCGAGCTCACCCTGCGTCCTGCTGAAGCAAACACCGGCATTGTTTTCCATCGCGTCGATTTGCCGCAGGTCGTCGACCTGCCCGCACAGGCTGTCGGCGTGGGCGACACCCGCATGGCCTCGGTACTGCAACAGGGCGATGTGCGGGTTTCCACGGTCGAACACCTGATGTCCGCCCTGGCGGGCCTGGGGATCGACAACCTGCACGTCGACCTGACGGCGGAAGAAGTGCCCATCATGGATGGCAGCGCGGCCACCTTCGTGTACTTGCTGCGCTCGGCCGGCATCGTCGAGCAGAACGCTCCCAAGCAATTCATCAAGGTGCTCAAGCCCATCGAGATCCGCGAGGGCGAAGGCCGCAGCCTGAAATGGGCACGCCTGGAACCGCACGAAGGGTTCTCGCTGGCGTTCTCCATCGATTTCCGTCACCCGGCCATCGATTCCACCGCGAATTTCGCGGAAATCGACTTCGCCACCCATTCATACGTGCGCGAAATCGCCCGCGCACGTACCTTCGGTTTCGTCAACGAAGTCGAGGCCCTGCGTTCCATGGGCCTGGCCCGCGGTGGCAGCCTGGACAACGCCATCGTCATGGACGAATACCGCGTGCTCAATAGCGATGGCCTGCGCTACGACGACGAGTTCGTCAAGCACAAGATCCTGGACGCCATCGGCGACTTGTACTTGCTGGGCAAGCCCCTAGTGGCCCGGTACGTGGCATGCAAGTCGGGCCACGGGCTGAACAACCAGTTGGCGCGTGCGCTGCTGGCCCAGCGCGATGCCTGGGAAATGGTCACCTACGAGTCGCAGGCAGCAGCTCCGCAGGCGTTCCGCCACGAATGGAAGCTGGCCTGAGGGCTGGCTAGCGGGGTTTGTGGTGCGCCAGCAGCTTGGCC
>DASPIV010000372.1:0-2639 GCA_035628955.1 Bordetella sp. | reverse complement strand
GCTTCGGCCTGGGTATGCTGGTCCAGTGCCTTGAGCCGTTGCGCGTAGGCGCGACGGATGGCCTTGGTGTCGCGGGTCGGCGCAATACCGAGCTCGAGGAAGATCGCTTGCATGGATCGTGTCGTGGCGGGCAGGCTGCCTTCTACAGCGGATCGGAATCGGTATCGAAGACGTTGTAGCGGTCGAAATGTACGATCGCGCGGCGCAGGCGTGCGCGTGCGCGTTCGATGTCGCGTTCATGCTGTTCGAGCAGCGCGGCCTCGAACAAGCCGATCTCGTCGCCCATGACTTCGCGCGCATGGCCGCGCAGAAAGGCATATATCCGTTCGGCCTCGGCCATGACGCTGCGGTTTTCCAGCTTGTCGCGCGGATGGATCTTCAGCGCGGCCAGGGCGGCGAAGCGTTCGGCGATCTGCTCGTCGGTAAGATCGCTGGCGTGGCTGCGGATGACGGCCCGCTGCATTTCACCGGTGGAAATGCGTGTGGCCTCGACTTCGAGTATGCCGTTGACGTCGTAGGTGAAGCGGACCTCGACGGCCCCGTCGGCGCGCGTGCCGCCGTCGAGCGCAACGGTGAGTTCGCCCAGCTTGATGTTGTCGCGCACCATGCGCGATTCGCCTTGGTAGATGGGCAGGTAGATTTCTTTCTGGCCATTCTGCACGGGTTGGTACTCCCGAACCCGGCTGACGGGTACCACCGTGTTGCGCTCGATGATGGGCGAGAACTGGCCGTCGACCAGCCGCCCGTCGTCCAGGCGGCGGGAAGTCTCGATGCCCAGCGAATAGGGGCAGACGTCGGTCATGACGACTTCGCGCAGGGCGGCGTCGCGGGCTTTCAGCCCGGCCATGACGGCGGCTCCCTGGGCCACCACTTCGTCGGGGTTCAGCGCCACCGATGGAAAGCGCCCGAACATGCGGGTGACCAGGTTGCGTATCATCGGCGCCCGCGTGGCACCGCCGGCCAGGACCACTTCCTGGATGTCGCCGCTGCGCAGCCCGGCATCGCGCAGCGCGCGTTCCAGGGGCGCGCGCAGGCGTTGCAGCAAGGGTTCGGAGACCGACCGGTAGTGTTCTTCGGTAAGTTCCAGGCCATAGTGCTGGTCTTTCCATTGCACTTCGATACGAGCCGATGCCGCCTCGCTGAGCTGGATCTTGGCGGCCTCGGCACGTGCGCGCAGATGCTGCATGAAGGCGCTGTCGTCGCGGGCCCGGCGGGGCACGCCGGCCGACTGGCAGAACCAGTGCACGATTTCATTGGCGAAGTCTTCGCCGCCCAGGAAGTTGTCGCCGGCCGTGGCGCGGACTTCCATGACGCCTTCGAACAATTCCAGGATCGAGACATCGAAAGTGCCTCCGCCCAGGTCGAACACCAGGAACTGCGATTCAGCGGCACGTTGGTGCAGCCCGTAGGCCAGGGCGGCGGCGGTGGGTTCGTTGATCAGCCGTTCCACGTGCAGGCCGGCTAGTTGCGCCGCCGTGCGGGTGGCCTTGCGCTGGCCGTCCGAGAAATAGGCCGGTACCGAGATCACCGCTTCGGTCACGGCTGTGCCCATGCCGGCTTCGGCATCTTCTTTCAGCGCGCGCAGTACCAGGGCCGACAGCTCTTCGGGCCGGAACTGGCGCGAGCCCAGCCGAAAGGATTTGTCGCTGCCCATGTGGCGCTTGAACAAGGCCGCGGTTCGATCCGGGTGGGTTTGCAGCCGGTCGCGAGCCGCCTGGCCCACCAGCACGCTGCCGTCGTCATCCAGGCTGACACAGGATGGCGTCAGGGCATGGCCCAGGGCATTGGGTATCAGCCGCGCCTGGCCGTCGCGCCAGTATGCGGCCAGGCTGTTGGTGGTGCCGAGATCGATGCCGACTATCATGAACCACGCTGTTCCTCGCACCGGACAGGGAGCGTCCGCCACCTGTGGGCGGGACCGGCGCAGATTATTGTTTGCCGATATTCTGGATGCAGCACTATATACGCCAGGGGCAGGACACCGCAACGCGGATGGGCCGGCTCCGGTATGCTCGATGCAGACTCAACGACAGGCATTCTTGAGGCCGACCGGAAATGACAGTACTTGCCGCTATTTTCTATTTCCTGGGCCAGCATTCGGTGCTGAGCCTACCGCTGTTGACGTTGCTGGGCGTGGCCGTGGGTGCCGGCCTGGCCCGATGGCGGCGGCACAATGCCTGGTACGCACTGGGCGTCGTGGGTTTCGTGCTTGGCATGGCCAATGTGTTTACCGGCGCCATGGCCAACGCGGCTTTCGTGAACGCTTTCGGTACCTACGGCAGTGCCGTCATTACACATGCCGAGCAAACCAGTTCACGGCTCAATGAACAGAATATCTGGGCATACGACGCCGTGCTGACCACGGCCGACGGCCGCGATGTGAAGTTCAGTTTCGACACCCTTTCGGCCAGCCTGTACCCGGTGCGCAATGAGATTGAATTGCCGCCCACGGGCGAACGCTTCGTGGTGAAGTACATGCCGGGCTACGAACGCAGCGTGGCGATCATGCGCGATGAGTCGCCGTTCGGCAAGCGCAGCCTGGTACAGCGGGCGCGTGCGCCGGTCGAGCGGGCGAAGGCGCAATTGGCAGCCAGCCCCGGCAATGCCGGGTTCCGGCAGGAGTATCGCGAGGCACTGCG
>DASPIV010000371.1:0-10090 GCA_035628955.1 Bordetella sp. | reverse complement strand
GCGGCAGCATTTGCTGGACTGGTCGCTGCGCGCAATGCGGCGCACCACCCTGTCGGACGAGCAGGTGGAGCGGTCCACCCATGCGCACAAGCGGGCGGGGATTTTCTTTGGCCAGTGGTAGGCGCCCAGCCGGTGTCCGGCAGCCGGCCCGGGGTTAGCGCGGCAGGGTCGTGTCCATGCGGCCAGGTGTCTGACTCCCGCCAGGGTGTCAGACACCTGGCAAACGCCTGACGCACGGCTACCGCAATATCACCACCCCGTCAGCCGCCTTCACCCCTTGCCCCGCCGGCATCACGAACAAGGGATTGATCTCGGCTTCGTCCAGCCGGGCGTCCAGTCCGGTTGCCATGGCCGCGAAGGCCATGATGGCGTCGACCAGGGCGGGCACGTCGGCAGGCGCCCGTCCGCGATAGCCGTCGAGCAGGGGCCAGGTCTTCAGGCTGCGCACCATCTCTTCGGCGTCGGCGCGCGCCAGGGGCAGCAGGCGCAGCGCGGTGTCGTTGAACAGTTCCGTCGCCACCCCGCCCATGCCCAGCAAGATCGACGGGCCCAGTTGCGGATCGCGGTGAAATCCCAGAATCATTTCAGTGCCGCCGCCCACCATCTCCTGGACCAGCAGACCTTCAAGCGGCGCGTCGGTGGCGGCCTGCACGGTTTGCAGCATGGCCGCGCCATGCACCGCCACGTCGGCCGCCGGTACGCCGACCGCCACACCGCCGATGTCGCTCTTGTGCGCCAGATGCCGAGACAGCACCTTCAGCACGATCTTGTCGCCCAGCGCCGGCGCGGCGCAAGCGGCTTCGGCGGGCGTGGCGGCCACCGCCTCGCGCACCGGGGTGATGCCGTACGACGCGAACAAGGCTTTGCTGTCGGCTTCGTTCAAGGGGCCGGTGGGCAAGTCGCGCGCCCGGCTGCCGGACGGATGCGGGATGGCGGCGGATGCCCGGCCCGCCGCATCCTGGGCCAGCATGGCCGAGAAGGCCGCCGCGCAACTCTCCGGGGCGGCGAAGGCCGGGATGCCCTGGCGATTCAGGTCGGCCAGAATGTGCGGCGCGTGCGGGCTGACATACACCAGCACGGGCTTGTCGCTTTTCGTCAGGCAATCGCCCACCGCCGACGAGACCAGGGTGGGGTGCTGCAATGACGACGAGCCGGCAATGACCACGGCGCCGTCATACGAAGGGCTGGCCAGCAGCGTGTCGATGGCGGCGCGCAGCAAGTCGGGCTTGAGCCCCGCCAGGGTCAGGTCGATGGGATTGCGGCTCAGCACGGCTTCGTCGCCGCTTTGCAAGGCATCCAGGCGCGCGGCCGTATCGGCGTCGGGGGCGGGCGTGTCCAGCCCGGCCAGGCCGCAGCTGTCGGCTACCAGCGTACCTGCGCCGCCTGTCGAGGTCAGGATGGCGATGCGCTTGCCGGCCAGGCGCCGGCCGGTGCACAGCGCGGCCGGAATGTCGAGCAGGTCGGCAAAGGTTTGGGCGCGGATGACGCCGCATTGGGCAAACAGCGCGTCGTACAGCCGGTCGGCGCCCGCCAGGGCCCCGGTGTGCGACACCGCCGAGCGTGCGCCCGATTCCGAACGGCCCACCTTGAACACCACCAGCGGCTTGCCCAGCCGTGCCGCGCGCTGGGCCGCCACGCGAAAGGCGGCTGGCTTGCGCAAGCCTTCGATGTACAGCGTGATGACCGAGGTCGCCGGATCGTCGAGCAGGGTTTCGATGAAATCGGCCACGTCCAGGTCGGCCTCGTTGCCGGTGGACACCAGTTTCGAGAAGCCGATGCCGCGGCTGGCGGCGCGCGACAGCATGGCGCCCAGCACGCCGCCGCTTTGCGACACTACGGCGATCGAGCCGGTGCGCAAGTCGTTCATTTCCAGCGCGCCGGTGGCCGACAGGGTGATGCCGTCGGTCAGATTGACCAGGCCGATGGTGTTGGGCCCCAGCAAAGGCATGCTGCCCGCGGCCTCGCGCAAGGCGTGCTGGCGGCCGGCGCCTTCGGCCCCGGTTTCCTGGAAGCCGCTGGCCAGCACGATGGCGGCACCCGCACCGCGCTGCGCGAGTTCGCCGACCGCCTGCACGGCGCGGCTGGCGCCCAGCAAGACCAGGCCGACGTCCGGCGCATCCGGCAACGAAGCTATATCGGGATAGCAGGGTAGCCCCGCGATCGTGTCATTGCGCGGATTCACCGGATAGATGCGGCCGGCGTAGCCGTGCTTCTGCAGGTAGGCGATAGGGCGGCCGGCGGTCTTGGCGGCATCGGACGAGGCGCCAATGACGGCGACGCTGCGCGGGCGCAGCAGGCGATCGAGTTGACGCATGTGCTACCCCTTGGACGTGCGCTTGGCCAGGAACGCCGCCACCGAGGCGCGGTGTTCCGCCGTGCTGTAGCACATGGCCTGGGCCTGGCTGCTCATGGCGAACGATTGTTCGGCGCTGAGTTCGTAGGTCTGGTTCAACTGCGTCTTGGCCAGCGCCAGCGCGGCGGCCGACCCATGCGACAGTTCGGTGGCCCAGGCGCGTGCCTGCGCCAGCAAGGTGTCGGGGGCGACGACCCGGTCGATCATGCCTATCGCCAAGGCTTCCTCGGCCGCCACGCGGCGTCCGGAAAAAATCAGTTCCTTGGCGCGGGCCAGGCCCACGCGGCGCGGCAGGAAATACATGCCGCCGCCGTCCGGGATCAGGCCGCGATGGATGTAGGTCATCGACAACTGAGCGGTATCGGCGGCAATGACAAAATCGCACGACAAAGCCATGTCGCAGCCCAGGCCGGCGGCGGCGCCATTGACCGCGGCGATGGTGGGCTTGGGCAGCTTGAACAGCACGCTGACCGCGTGGTGGGTGCGCTGCTGGCGGCTCCAGCCATTGAACGCCACGTCGCCGGCCGGCGCGTCCAGGCGGGCCTGCATGCCCTTGATATCGCCGCCGGCGCAGAAAGCCGGGCCGGCGCCCGTGACGACCAGGGCGCGTATGGCGGGGTCGCGCGTGGCGCGGTCCAGCGCATCCAGCAGTTCGGTGCGCATGGCATCGTCGATGGCGTTGCGTACGGCGGGGCGGTTCAGTGTCAGCACGCCGATGCCGTCGTGCACGTCAAGCAGGATGGCAGTGGGTGTAGAAGAAGTATCGGTCAAGGTCATAGTCGGTGGCAGGTGTGGGGGTGGCAAGGCAAGGGCGTCAGTTTTGCTGCAGGTGGGCGTCACGCACCACTTGGCTCCAGCGTTTTTCTTCGGCATCGACGTAACGCGCCAACTGGTCGGGCGCACCTACGTCGACCATCAGGCCTTCGTCGGCCACGCGCTGCTGGAACGCTTGCGATTGCACGGCCTTGGCCACCGACGCGTTCAGGCGCTGCACGACGGCGTCGGGAGTATTGGCCGGCGCATACAGGCCGTACCAGCTTTCGGCCTGGTAGCCGGGCACGCCGGCTTCCGCTACCGTGGGCAGGTCGGGAAAGGCCGGCGAGCGCGAGGCCGATGTCACCGCCAGGGCGCGCAGCGTGCCGTTTTTGATGTGCGAGGCAACGCTGGCCACCGTGGTGAACATCAGGTCGATCTGGCCGCCGATCAGGTCGTTCAGCGCCGGCGCGCTGCCTTTATAGGGCACGTGCACCAGGTCGACCTTGGCCAGGGTCTTGAACAATTCGCCCGCCAGGTGGGCCGAGGTGCCGTTGCCGAACGAGCCGTAGTTCAGCTTGCCCGGATTGGCGCGCGCGTAATCCAGCAGTTGCTGGACGTTCTTGAAGGGCGTTTTGGGGTTGACCACCAACACATTGGGCGAATGCGCCACCAGGGCTACCGGGGCGAACGCGCGCTTGGTGTCGAACGGCAGGTTCTTGTGCAGCAACGGATTCACTGCATGCGCGAAGGTGGCCATGACCAGGGTGTAGCCGTCGGGCGCGCTGCGCGCCACGAATTGCGTGCCTATGACCGTACCGGCACCCGGACGGTTTTCGACGATGACGGTCTGGCCCAGGTCTTTACCCATGCCTTCGGCCAGCGTGCGCGCAATGTTGTCAGTGCCGCCGCCAGGGGCAAAGGGCACGACCAGCGTCACCGGGTGCTCGGGAAAAGCGGCCTGGGCGGGCGCGGCAGCCACGGCCAGCGCGGTGGCCAGCCCCAGCATCAACAGGCTGCCGATGGCGCGGGCGCGCGCCGGAATCGATAAAGCGGACATGATGGCTGTCTCCAGATTTTTTCGTTGGGTTCCATCGCCAAGGGCGAACTGCAACGAAATTGTGGGACAGCGTGGCAGGGGCGGCAATCAACAATTTATCCACCCTAGCCCAACTTATTGTTGGGCATCGGGGTTGAGGTGGGACAGGGTATCCAGCAACCAGGCCCGGAAGATGCGCAGCGCCGGCGATTCGGGACGGCCCTTGGGACGCACCAGGTAGTAGCCGCCAGGCAGGGTGTGCGTCAATGTAAAAGGCGCCACCAGCGCGCCCGAGGCCAGGTAGCGCCCCACCAGCGCACGGATGCCGATGGCGCAACCCACGCCCTGGATGGCCGCCTCGTATGCCATGGCGGAATTCTCGAACTTCAGCACCCGCAAGCCCACCGCATCGTCGTGCCCGGCCGCATACAGCCAGGCGGCCCAGTCGTCGGGCCGGGCCAGCGAGTGCAGCAGGGTAACGCGGCGCAGGTCGCTGGCACGGCGCAAGCCGCCCGCCGACTTCAGCAGGCGCGGACTGACCACCGGCAGCAACTCGATGGGCGCCAGGAAATCGCTTTCGAAATCGGGCCAGCGGCCGGTGCCCGAGCGTATGGCGGCATCCAGATCCTGATGGGCGAAGTCCACGGCCTGGGTCGACGCCGACAGGCGCACTTCGATACCGGGATATTTTTCGTGAAAGTGCGACAGCAGCGGAATCAGGCCATGCTGGGCAAAGGTGGTATAGGCCTGGATAGCCAGCACATCGGGGCGATGGCGTCGGCTGACCAGTGTGGCGGCATGCGAGATTTCATCGAAGGCGCGGCCTACCGACGGATACAGCCGCGCGCCGGCATCGGTCAACTGGATGGAGCGCGGCCCGCGCGTGAACAGTTCAACGCCCAGGTAGTTCTCCAGCACCCGGACCTGGCGGCTGATGGCCACCTGCGTGACGCTGAGCTCTTCGGCGGCCAGCGTGAAGCTGAGCAGCCGCGCAGAAGCCTCGAAAGCTCGCAGCGGGTTCAGGGGAACGGGGACGCGTTTCATGGTGCCCACATATTAATGGCTGGCGGTGCTGCCCGGACGTCGGTGCCTGGCACCGATACTCAAATACCGGCCTCAGCCTGGGATTCCGCCGGTGTCCTCAGTTCGCGGCGCAGGATCTTGCCAACCGGGGTGCGGGGCAATTCATCGCGGAATTCCACGTGGCGGGGTACCTTGTATCCGGTCAGGTGCTGGCGGCAATGGGCGATCAGGGTCTGGGCGTCCAGGGCGGGGTCGCGGCGAATCACGAACAATTTCACGGCTTCGCCGGACCGCTCGTCAGGTACGCCTATCGCAGCCACCTCGCGCACCCCCGGGTGCAGGGCGGCGGCATCTTCGACTTCGTTGGGGTAGACGTTGAAGCCGGACACCAGGATCAGGTCTTTTTTCCGGTCTACCAGGTACACATAGCCGCGCTCGTCCATATAGCCCACGTCGCCGGTGCGCAGGAAACCGTCCGGGTGGAACACCAGAGCCGTCTCATCGGGCCGGTTCCAGTAGCCCGCCATGACCTGGGGGCCGCGTACGCAGAGTTCGCCGGCTTCCCCCAGCGGCAGCTCGCGGCCATCGTCGTCGCGCACCGACAAGTCGGTGGACGGCACGGGCAGGCCTATCGACCCGGTGAAAGTCTGGACATCCAGCGGATTGATGGTGACCGCCGGCGCCGTCTCGGTCAGCCCATAGGCCTGCGCCAGCGATACGCCGGTGACCTCGCGCCAGCGTTGCGCGACCGCGCGCTGCACCGCCATGCCGCCGCCCATGGTCAGGCGCAGCCGCGAAAAATCCAGCTTCGCGAAATCGGGATGGTTGAGCAGGGCGCAGAACAAGGTGTTCACGCCCGTGATGGCGCTGAAAGGTGTCTGGCGCATGGCCTTGATGAAGGCGGACAGGTCGCGTGGATCCAGGATCAGCAAGTTGCGCGCGCCCAGCTTCAGGAAGGTCAGGCAATTGGCGGTCAGGGCGAACACGTGATAAAGCGGCAGCGCGGTAACCACGCATTCTTCGCCTTCGCGCACCAGCCCGCGCACCCAGGCGTGCGCCTGGCACAGGTTGGCCAGCATATTGCCGTGCGTCAGCACCGCGGCCTTGGCCACGCCGGTGGTGCCGCCGGTGTATTGCAGAAAGGCCGGGTCGGCGCGCGTCAGCGCGGGTGCCTGCAGCGGCATGCCATGGCCCGTATCCAGTGCATGGCGCAGGCTGATCGAGCCGGGCAGCGACCAGGCCGGCACCTTGCGCTTGATATGGCGTACCGCGAAATCCACGGCACGCCCTTTCAGCGGCCCCAGCAGTTCGCCCACCGAGGTGGCCACGATATGCCGCAACGCCGTGCGCGGCAGGGCCTGCTGCAAGGTATGGGCGAAGTTCTCGGCGATGACGATGGCCTGCGCGCCCGAGTCGGCCAATTGGTGGGCCAGCTCGTGGGCGGTATAGAGCGGATTGCAACTGACCACCGCGCAGCCGGCGCGCAAGGCGCCGAACAGACACACCGGATACTGCAGCAAATTGGGCAGCATCAGCGCCACCCGGTCGCCCTGCCGCAAGCCGCGCGATTGCAGCCAGGCCGCGAAGTCGCGCGACAGGCGGTCCAGCTGCGCATAGCTGATCGTGGTGCCCAGGCTGGTGTAGGCAGGCCGGTCGGCGTAGCGCCGGCAACTGTCTTCAAGCACATCCAGCAGCGAACTATAGGGCGAAAGATCGATGTCGGCCGGGATGCCGGGGGGATAGCTGTCGAGCCAGATGCGTTCCATATTGTCGTCCACGCTGGCCGGTTCAGGCATCGGGTGCCGCGCCGTCATCTGCCCGGGCAACATCCGGCGCGCTGGTGCGGGCCTTGGTTTTGTAGAACTGCTTGTCGGCGATATACACCGTGCGTTCAACGACGGCATACACCACGCCCTGGTCGTCCTTGAGTTCCACCACATATACCCGGGTGGTTTCATGCTGGCGCGCCAGCTCGGCCTGGATGGCCGCGATATCGGCGCGGTCGATGCGGAAGTCGGCGTACAGCGTGGCGTAGGCCGGCTTGCGGTAGCGGATGGTGGCCGCCTTGTCCCAGACAATGGTGCCAGCCCCCAAAGCGGACATCAACAGCGTGGGGTGGGCGCCATCGGTAACGGCAAACAGCGATCCGCCATACATCGAACCGACGATGTTGCGCGTGCGCCTGGTCAGCGGCAGCCGGATGCGCAGGTGCAGGAAGTCGGGCGATACGTGCGTGACCCGCCCGCCGGTGGCCCGGAAGGCGGGGTGCAGATTGAACCCCGCCCGCATCAGCCGGGCCCGCCATGCCGGCGGAAGCTTCTTGAACCAGTACGGCTTCACGGCGCGGGCGCTACAGCGCCTCGAAGATGCCGGCCGCGCCCATGCCCGTGCCCACGCACATGGTGACCATGCCGTATTTGCCGCCAGTACGGCGCAGCCCGTGCACCAGCGTGGCGGTGCGGATGGCGCCGGTGGCACCCAGCGGATGGCCCAGCGCGATGGCGCCGCCCAGCGGATTGACCTTGGAGGGATCCAGGCCCAGGTCGCGCATCACGGCCAGCGATTGCGCCGCGAAGGCTTCGTTCAGTTCGATCCAGTCCAGCTCGTGCTGGGCGATGCCGGCCCCGGCCAGGGCCTTGGGTATGGCCATCTTCGGGCCGATGCCCATGATCTGCGGCGGCACGCCCGCCACCGAGAAGCCGACGAAGCGCGCCAGCGGCGCCAAGTCCAGTTCGCGCAGCACGCGCTCGGACACAAGAACGACAGCGGCCGCGCCATCGGACATCTGCGAACTATTGCCGGCGGTGACCGAGCCGCGCGCGGCGAACACCGGCCTGAGCTTGGCCAGCGCTTCGGCGCTGGTGTCCGGGCGCGGTCCTTCGTCGTGCTCGGACAGCCGTTCGACCGTGCGCACCGCGCCCGCCTCGCCGGGTAAATGGTCGACGACCTGGTACGGCGTGATTTCCGCATCGAAGTGCCCGGCAGCGATGGCCACGCAGGCCTTCTGGTGCGACTCCAGCGCGAAGGCATCCTGGTCTTCGCGCGACACTTTCCATTGCTCGGCGACCTTTTCGCCGGTCAGGCCCATGCCAAAAGCCATGCCCAGGTTCTCGTCGCGGGCGAAGATCTCGGGGTTGATGGCGACCTTGTTGCCCATGATCTGGGGCATGGCGCTCATGGACTCGGTGCCCGCGGCAATGATCACATCGGCCGTGCCCAGGCGGATGCGCGCGGCGGCATCGGCCACGGCCTGCAGGCCCGAGGCGCAGAAACGGTTCACCGTCACGCCCGGCACGTTGTCGGGCAGGCCGGCCAGAAGCAGGCTCATGCGCGCCACGTTCATGCCTTGCTCGGCCTCGGGCATGGCGCAACCTGCGATCACGTCTTCGACGCGCGCCGGGTCCAGGGCCGGTACCTGCGCCAGCACGGCTCGCAAGGCGGCGGCCAGCATGTCGTCGGGCCGCGTGGTGACATAGATACCGTTGCGCTTGCCCACCGGCAGGCGGGTGGCGGCCACGATATAGGCGTCTTGGATCTGTTTGCTCATCATGGTTCCTTTGGCCTAGTTGCGCAGCGGTTTGCCGGTTTCAAGGGTATGGCGGATGCGCGCCTGGGTTTCCGGCGTGCGCAGCAGCGCCACGAACTCGCGGCGCTCCACCGCCAGCAGCCATTCTTCGTCGACCTTGGTGCCGGCCTCGACCTCGCCGCCGCACAATGCGACGGCGGCGCTATGCGCCACTTTGTAGTCGTGCGCGCTGATCATGCCGCCTTCGCGCATGTTGACCAGCACCATCTCGAAATTGGCGATGCCGGTGCGGCCCGCCACCGGTATCCCTTGCGGCCGGGCGGGTGGCGCATGGCCGATATCGGCGGCCGCGCGGGCCTGCCGCAAGGCCGCCCACAGCAGTTCGTCGGGGTGGAACACCACCGTGTCGGTGGGCCGCGCATAGCCCATGTCGATGGCGTGCAGCGCGCTTTTGGCGACCTGTGCGGTAGCGATGTTCTGGAATACCGGCTGCAGGTAGGGAAAGACTTCGGCCGGTGTGGCGGTGGCGGCCGCCAGCGTGGCGGCCCGCACGGCCAGGGCCTTGCTGCCGCCGCCCGCCGGAACCAGGCCCACCCCGGCCTCGACCAGGCCGATATAGCTTTCCAAGGCCAGCACGCGATGGCTGCAATGCATCAGGAATTCGCAGCCGCCACCCAGCGCCATGCCCTGCACCGCGGCCACGGTGGGCACGTGGGCATAATGCAGCGCCAATGACGCGCGCTGGAATTTTTCCACCGTGGCTTCCAGCAGATCGAACTGGCCGGCGGCGCAGGCCTGCGCCGCTTGTGCTAGGTTGGCACCCACGGCGAAAGGCGGTTCGTGCCACAACACCAGCGCATCGAGCGCCTGTTCGGCATGCTGAACCGTGTGCATGACGCCATCGAGCACTTCGCTGCCGATGGTGTGCATCTTGGACGTGAATGACAGGATGCCGATGCCGGCATCGACCTCGGGCAAGTGCCACAGCCGCACGCCTTCGTTTTCCCACAGGGTGGTGCCGCGCGCGGCAGGCGCTTCGCCCACCAGGCGTTCGGGAAACAATTGGCGCGCATAGACCGGCAACGCAGAGCGCGGTTGCTGGCCCTGGCTGCGTGCCGAATAAGAGCCTTGCGCGTCGTGCACGCCGCCGCGGGTGCTGTCCAGTGCCCAGGCAGGCAGCGGCGCCTGGCTCATGGCCCGGCCGGCGGCGATATCTTCGGCCACGGCGGCCGCGATGGCTTGCCAGCCGGCCGCTTGCCAGGTTTCGAACGGGCCTTGCGCCCAACCGAAACCCCAGCGCATGGCCAGGTCGGCGTCACGCGCGTTATCCGCAATGTGTTCGAGCTGGAATGCACTGTAGTGGAAGATGTCGCGGAACAGGCTCCACAGGAATTGC
>DASPIV010000370.1:0-3200 GCA_035628955.1 Bordetella sp. | reverse complement strand
GGCGCGAAATCGGATTCGGGCGTCAGCGCCCGCACATCGTCGAGCGTCAGGGCAGGCGGCTCGGGCGGCACGGTGCCGCCAGGCGCCGCAGTTGGCTCAGCTGGATCGGCAGTGGATGATCCGGCGGCTGGCGCGTCGGCGCCCGGCGCGTGGGGCAATGCTGCGTCGCCGTATGGATGGCTTTCGCGAGCCTGCTCTTTGCGGCGCGACCAGCGCTGCAGAAAACCGTAGTGGCCGGAAGTTGTCATGAGCCACCTTCGCCGCGAAATTTCTTCAGGGTGGATACCGACGCCGGATTGCCGAAACGGTCTTGCAGCGACTGGAAGCTGGCCGGGCGCTTGCGCCGCTTGGGTTCGGGCACATAGTGCGTGGCGATGAAAGCGCTCAGCCATTCGACGATGACCGGGGGCGCCGGCACTTGTTCGACGGTTTCCTGGGCATCGAGCCAGCGACCCGCATCGTGGTAGCTGAGCGTGACGATTTCGGGGCGCGCGCGCGGTTCGCCGCCGTCTTCGGGTTCGTGCATGCGCCACAGCACAAACCAGCACGGCGCCGGTGTGGTCGCGTTGAGTACGTAGCCTTCGGCGTCGTCTTTGAACAGCCGCACCACATAGCCGGGATGCAGCCAGCGCTCTTGCGAGTCGTCTTTATAGAGCAGGCGCTCGGTTGTGCCGAAGGTGGCTTCCTGGGAGACCACGTCGTCGAGTATCCAGCGCCATTCCTGCCAGCGCCGCATCGGCCCGGTGATACGCTCTTTGCGCATTACCACGGCAACGTCCAGGCTGATGGGCAGGGTATCGCTCATGGCGGGCTCTAGGGCCTACGTGGCCCGGCTGATCGAAATGGCGGACAGCTTCGACGAATGGTCTTTGGCCATGTCGGCCACCGACACCGCCACTTGGCGGGCCACGGCCTTGTACAACCCCGCCACTTCGCCATCGGGGTCGGCCACCACCGTGGGCTGGCCGCTGTCGGCCTGCAGGCGGATGTTGATATCCAGCGGCAATGCGCCCAGATAGGCCAGGTTGTAGTCCGCCGCCATTTTCTTGCCTCCGCCCGCGCCGAAGATGTGTTCGGCGTGGCCGCACTGGCTACAGACATGCACCGCCATGTTCTCGACCACGCCCAGGATCGGTACCCCGACCTTTTCGAACATTTTGACCCCCTTTCGGGCATCCAGCAAGGCGATGTCCTGGGGCGTGGTAACAATGACGGCGCCGGTAACCGGCACTTTCTGGCTGAGCGACAGGTGGATGTCGCCCGTGCCGGGCGGCATGTCGACGACCAGGTAATCGAGGTCTTTCCAGTTGGTTTGGCGCAGCAATTGTTCCAGCGCCTGCACCGCCATGGGGCCACGCCAGATCATGGCTTCGTCGGCATCGACCAGGAAGCCGATGGACATGACCTGCACGCCGTAGTTCTCGAGCGGTTCCATGGTGTTGCCGTCTTCGCTTTGCGGACGGGCGTCGATGCCCATCATGAGCGACTGGCTGGGGCCGTAGATGTCGGCGTCGAGCAGGCCCACCCGCGCGCCCTCGGCAGCCAGGGCCAGCGCCAGGTTGACGGCGGTGGTGCTTTTGCCCACGCCGCCCTTGCCCGAGGCAACCGCGATGACGTTCTTGATATTGGGCAGCAGGGCCACGCCGCGCTGCGCCGAATGCGCCGCGATGACCGACCGCACGTTGACCGACACATTGCCCACGCCGGGCACGCCGCGGGCGGCGGCGATCAGGGCGCCGCGCAAAGCCGGGATCTGGCTCTTGGCGGGATAGCCAAGTTCGACGTCGAAAGCGACGTCGGCGCCATCGACCTGGAGATTCTTGATTGCCTTGGGGCCAGCCAGGGGTTTGCCCGTATTGGGGTCGATGACGGCCAGCAAGGCCTGCAGCAAAGTATCGGAAGCGACCATGGGGTCTTGTGCGAGAAAGTCGGCGAAAGGAAGGAGAGGCCGTTGTGGCGGCCACTTCGGGCCATCTTAGCAGAGCCCTTTGCGCTACCGCATGAGACCTGTCATAGGCAAGCGATTGAGTGCTGGGGCTGGTCTATACTGGCCCCCATACCGCGATGTTGAGCGCGGCGTTTCCCATCGAGTCTCATGATCGATAAAACCGACATCACGGGCCTGATACTCGCGGGCGGGCGCGGCAGCCGCATGGGCGGCGTCGACAAAGGCCTGCAGAATTACCTGGGCATGCCCATGGCCGTACACGCCTTGCTGCGGCTGTCTGCGCAAGTGGGGCAGGCCATGATCAATGCCAATCGCAACCTGGGTGCCTACGAAGCCATGGGCGTGCCGGTGTGGCCCGACACCCTGCCCGATTTCGCCGGCCCGCTGGCTGGCCTGGCAGTCGGGCTGGAACGCTGCGAAACCCCTTACCTGGTTACGGTGCCCTGCGACTGCCCGCGCTTTCCCGACGACCTGGTCGAACGGCTGACGCAGGAACTCGTCGCGCACCAGGCCGACATCGCCATGGCCGCCACCCGGCAGGACGGCGCGCTGCGCACCCAGCCGGTGTTCTGCCTGCTGAAGACCTCGCTGTTGCCCAGCCTGCTGGTGTTCCTGCAAAGCGGCCAGCGCAAGATCGACGCCTGGACAGCCCAGCACGCCTGCATCGAGGTGTGCTTCGATGATGCGTCGGCGTTCGCCGGCGCCAATACCCTGGCCGAACTGCAACACCTCCAGTCATGACCCGCCCCTTGCCCCCCAGCCTTGCGTCCATCGCCTCGTGTATCAGCGGCTACGATCCGGCCGCCCTGCCAGTGGCGCAGGCCCGCGCCTTCATCGACCAACTGGTGCCGCGCGTGCGGGCCACTGAAATGTTGCCGCTGCGTTCGGCCCTGGGGCGCGTGCTGGCACGCGATATCGTGTCGCACCTGAACGTGCCCGCGCACGACAATTCCGCCATGGATGGCTATGCCTTGGCCGGCCATGAGCTGTCCAGCGATGCCGCCACGGTGCTGCAGGTGGCCGGCAGCGGCCTGGCAGGCACGCCGTTCACCGGCCAGGCCGGCGTCGGGCAGTGCGTGCGCATCATGACCGGCGCGGTGATGCCCGCCGGGCTCGATACCGTCATTCCGCAGGAATTCGTGCAACAGAATGGCGACCGCATCGTCATTCCCGCCGGGGCCGTACGCGCCGGCGACAATCGCCGCCTGGCTGGCGAAGACCTGGCCGTGGGCGACGCCGCACTGGCCGCCGG
>DASPIV010000369.1:0-2916 GCA_035628955.1 Bordetella sp. | reverse complement strand
CGAGATCGGCATGGGCGACGATCTGTCGTTGTCGGAACGCCACGCGGTACGCACCGTCATGCAATGGTCAGACGAAACCAACGCCGGCTTTTCTACGGCCGATCCGGGCCAGCTGGGGGTTCCGCTCATCCGCGAAGGACCATATCGCTACCAGGTCGTCAATGTCTACCAGCAGTCGCTCGATGACCGCTCGCTGCTGGCCCGCATCAGCAAAATGGCCCGTGCCCGCCTGGGCCTGCATGCCGTTGGCAGCGGCCGCTTTCGCGTCCTGGAAACCGACTGCCCGTCGGTACTGGCCATCCAGCACCTGGGCCGCGGGCCCAACGAGATGGTGGTCACGCTGGCCAATCTGGCGCCCGAGACCGTACATGTCACGCTGCCCGACATTGCGCTGGAAAGCATGGTCGACATACTGTGCGACGGTCTATACACCCGCAACGAGGCGCGCCCGAACTGCCTGACGCTGCACGCGCACGGATACCGCTGGCTGCTGCACCGGCAGCACGGCGGCTGACAGGAGGCTCACCATGGAACACATCGGAAAACGCTTATGGGTCATCGCCGAGGGCTATATACCGCCCGGCAGCACTGGCTCTACGCGACAGCTGTCCAGCCACGAAACGGCGTGCATGCTCAACGCAGGCGACACGGATGCGCGGGTCGAGATCACGCTGTACTTCGCCGATCGCGAACCCGTAGGCCCCTATCATGTGTCGGTTCCGGCGCGCCGCACCCTGCACCTGCGCTTCAACGACCTGAAGACGCCCGCTCCAGTACCGGTAGACACAGACTTCGCCAGCGTCATACGTTCCGATGCGCCCATCGTGGTACAGCACACCCGGCTGGACTCGCGGCAGGCCGAGTTGGCTCTGATGACCACGACCGCCTACGCGGCCGACTGACACGCACGCATCCCCTCGCCGGAGGCCCCATGGGACGCATCGGCTTTCATGCCTCGCACGAGCAGTTTCATCCCGGCGAGCTACTGCAGTGTGCCGTTGCGGCCCAGCGCGCCGGCTATGCCGCATTGAGCTGTTCCGACCACTTCCATCCCTGGAGTTCGCAACAGGGGCAGGCGGGCCACGCCTGGTGCTGGCTGGGTGCCGCGCTGGCCGCCACCACGCTGCCAGCCGGCGTGGTCACCTGCCCGTTCGGCCGCTACCACCCCGCCGTGGTGGCGCAAGCATGCGCCACGCTGGCGGCCATGTTCCCGGACCGCTTCTGGGTCGCGGTGGGCAGCGGCGAAGCCCTGAACGAACACATCACCGGCCGGCCTTGGCCCGACAAGCAGGCGCGCAACCAGATGCTGGCGGAATCCGTGGCGGTGATGCGCGCGCTGTGGCGGGGCGAAGAGGTCAGCCATGACGGCGCAGTCCGCGTCGACCGCGCCCGGCTCTACACCTTGCCGCCGCGTCCGCTACCGGTATTCGCCGCGGCACTGACGCCCGCCACGGCGCGCTGGGCCGGCAGTTGGGCGGACGGCTTGATCATGGTGTCGGGGCCGCTGGGGCAAATGCGCCCCATCATCGATGCCTTCCGGGATGCGGCCGGCGCGGCCCGGCCGGTCTATGTGCAGGCCAAGATCGCCTATGCGCCGCCCTCGCGGGGCGAGCAGGCGGCCCGCGCAATGGCCTATGAGCAATGGCGCACGAATCTGCTCGACAGCGCCACGGCGGCCGAGCTCACCATTCCCGCCGCATTCGAGGCCCGTGCCGCCGCGGTCCAGCCCGGCGATCTGGACCGCGCCGTACGCATCTCGACCGACCTGGGCCGCCACGCCGCCTGGCTGGCGCAGGATTTCGAACTGGGGGCCGACCAGGTGTTCCTTCATAACGTGGGCACCAACCAGCAGGAAACGCTGACTGCGTTCGCGGCCCATGTGCTGCCGCAGTTCGCGCAGCCGCCGTCCTAGGCCGACAATGCCGGGGGCTCGCTGGCCGCGGGCGCGACCGTGCCGCGCAGGTCGGCCAGGAAGCGGCTCTTCCAGGCGGCCAGGTCATGGGTCCGCAAGCCCTGCATCAGGCTGCCATAACGATCGATGCGTTCGGCCAGCGGCATATGCAGGGCGCGGTTCAGCGTGCGGGCCATGCCTTCGGTGTCGTACGGATTCACAATGAGCGCGCCCTCTTCCATTTCGCGGGCGGCACCGGCAAATTGCGACAGAACCAGTACCCCGGGGTCGTCGGGCGACTGCGCCGCGATGTATTCCTTGGCAACCAGGTTCATGCCGTCGCGCAGCGGCGTCACCAGGCCGACCTGCGCGGCGCGCAGCAATGGCATCAGGGTGGCGCGTTCATAGGCTCGGGTGATATAGCGTAGCGGCGCCCACCCCAGCTCGCCCCACTTGCCGTTGATGCGGCCGGCGGCGCGGTCGAGTTCACGGCGTATCTCGCGATAGCCCTGTACGTCCGAACGCGATGGCGGCGCCAACTGCACGAACGAAACCTCGCCGCGATCCGCGGGTTCGATTTCCAGCAACTGCTCGAAGGCCGCGAAGCGTTCCAGAATCCCCTTGCTGTAGTCCAGCCGGTCGACGCTGATGATCAGCTTGCCATCGGCCAGGCCGGACTTCAGCGACGCGAGCTGGCGTGAACGCTTCTGGCGCGCCATGGCCACCACATCGTCCACATCGATGCCGATGGGGTACGTTCCGACCCGCACCCGGCGCTCGGTGATACGCAGCCCGCCCGCTTCGCGCTCCGCGCCCAGGCTCTGCACACAATAGTCACTGAAGGCCCGCGCGTCCGACGCTGTCTGGAACCCCACCACATCGTAGGTGCACATGGCATGCGCCAGCGCCTGGTGGGGCGGAATCACCTTGAACACCTCGGTAGCGGGAAAAGGTATATGCAGGAAAAAGCCGATGCGGTTGCGCATGCCCAATTCGCGGCAATAGCGGCCCAGCGCCAGCAAGTG
>DASPIV010000368.1:0-5502 GCA_035628955.1 Bordetella sp. | reverse complement strand
CACACTGTCTTGCAGTTGCCGTGCGTGCGGAGTGGGCACCAGGCGCTGGTGGGCGCGTTCGAACAAGCGCAGGCCCGTGTCGGTTTCCAGTTGGCGCAACATGCGGCTGGCGCCGGATTGCGTCATGCCCAGCAATTTCGCAGCTCGCGATACTGAACCGGTCACCATCACGGCATGGAAAACGCCAAGCTGAGCGAAGCTTGGTTCGCATAATTCGGTGGAATGGGTCAAGCCGAGTTGGGGGCGCATACTCATGTCGGGAAGAGCCATCGGGGATGGCGGCGAGCAGGATGTACCGACCCTAGGGGAAGTACGGATAGATGCAAAACTCATATATTGCATGAAAGAAATGGGCTCGTCATCATGGCCGCTTCTTGTGAGTCCCCTCAGGAGCTAACCATGAAGATGCTGGTGCAGGATCCTTGCCTGGTTGACGCGGCACAGCATGCGCTGGCCGATCCCTCGTTGTCCTCGGCGCGTCGTCGCCAACTGCTTGGGCTGCTGGGCGCTGCCGGCCTGGGCGCGCTGGTCCCGATGGGTGGCGCGCGAGCCGATACGTCGCGCATCGTCGTGTGCAATTGGGGCGGCGATGCCATCAAGCACCAGCCCACGGTGTGGGGCAAGCCGTTCGAGCGCGCCACCGGCACGCGGGTCGAATTCGACGGCACCGGCCCGTCTTTCGGCAAGATCCGCACCATGGTCGAATCGAAGAACGTCGTCTGGGACGTGTGCGACGCCAATCTCGCGGCCGCGCATTCGCTGGGCAAGCGCGGTTATCTGGAGCCCATCGACTATCAGGTGGTCGACCGGAACAAGGTCCGGCCCGGATTCAGTAGCGAATACGGCATATCGCACTTCATCTATAGCTTCGTGCTTGCCTACGACAAGCAGGCGTTTGGCGGCCGTGTTCCCAGCACCTGGGCCGATTTCTGGAACACCAAGGATTTTCCCGGGACGCGCATTTTGCCGGACCGCGTTCTGGCAACGCTCGAGGCCGCCCTGATGGCCGACGGTGTGCCGGCCGACGCCGCCCAACTTTATCCCATCGACGAAAAGCGCGCGCTGGCGAAAATTTCCGAAATCAAGGACAACGCCATTTTCTGGAAAACCGGTGCCGAAAGCCAGCAGCTGCTGCGCCAGGGCGAGGCGACCATGGGGCTGATATGGCATACGCGCGCCGTGGTCATGCGCCGCGAACCGGATTCGCGCATCGACTTCACCTGGAATCAGGGTGTACTGATCCCTGCCGGCTGGCTGGTGCCCAAGGGCAACCCGGCCGGCCGGAAGGTATTCGATTTCATCGCATCGACGCAGTCGCCCGAAAGCCAGCTCGAGCTGCTGCGCCTCATGGGCAACGGGCCCGCCAATCCCGCCGCCAACGCGCTGGTGCCGGCCGAATTGCGCCGCGACAATCCTACGGACGACGAGAATTTTGCGCGCCAGGTGGTGGCCGACTATATCTGGCACGGTGACAACCAGGACCGCATCTATAACGAGTACGTCAAGGTGATCACGGGTTGATACAACATGAGTGATCACGTGGAAATCGTGCTGCATGGCGGGCGGATTGCAACCCTGGATGCCGTGCTGGGCGTCGTTCCCGCGGTGGCGATACGCAATGGGCGTATCGTGGCGGCCGGTAGCGACGCCGATTGCCTGGCATTAGCCGGGCCAGATACTGTCAAGGTACCTCTGCGCGGCGCCTTCGTGATGCCGGGCATTAACGACAGCCATTGCCATCCGGATGGCCAGGCGGTCAAGGCAGGGCGCTGGGACGATCTTTCCCAAGGCCTGGCGGGGCCTGCCAGCCTGGCCGGCCGCATTGCCGCCTTTGACCGCCTCGCGGCGCCCGATGCCTGGTACCTGGGTTTCCGCTTCGACGAGCGCGATATCGGCGGCTATCCGGCGCGCCAGCTGCTCGATGCCGCGGCTCCGGATCGTCCGGTATTCCTGCTGCGCCGCGATGCGCAGGTTGGCATCGCCAATGCGGCGGCGTTGTCGCGCCTGCGCGCCAGTGCCGCCGAGATCCCGGCCCATTGCCTGGATGACGCATCCGGCATGGCGCACGGCCGGGGCGTTTTTGCGTTCACGGCGCTGATCGCGGCCAGCGACTGCATCGACGATTATCTGCAGGGTTATCCCGCAATCTTCCGCGACATGGCGCGCCTGGGCATCACCAGCGTGCACAATGCGCTGACCAGCCGCCTGGCGGCCCAGGCCTACCGGCGCTTGCATGCCGAGCATGCTTTGCCGGTGCGGGTGGGCATGATGCTCAATGGTCGCGATCTCGACCTGATTGATGAGACTATCGAGGCCGGCATGCGCTTCGGCCATGGCGATGCCGGGCTGCACTTGCTGGGCGTGGAATACGGCTCGGACGGCAGCACCAGCGGACGGACGGCCGCATACTACGCCCCGTACACCGGCCAGGACGGCGACAACGGTGTGCCGGCCAATCGCGGCGACCTGAACTTCAGCGCCGAAGAACTGGCTGCCAAGGTCGCGCGGGTAATGGGCGCGGGCCTGCAGGTGGCCGCGACCGGCAACGGCGACCGTGGCATCGACTTCGCGCTTGACGCTTTCGAACGGGGGCTGGCGCAGTATCCCCAGGCCGTACCTCCGCGCATCGAGCACTGTTGCTGCGCGCCGCCGGATATCCAGCACCGCATGGCCCGGTTGGGCGTGATCGATTCATCGGCCTCCGGTTTCCTCTACAACTTGGGCGACGCCTATTTGCGCAATCGGCCCGATGCCGACATGCCCTGGTTCTGGCCCCATCGCAGCATGCTGGCGCAAGGCGTGCTGGTGTGTGGGCATTCCGATGCGCCGGTGTGCGAGCGGAATCCGTTTCTCGGCATGGCAGCCATGGTTACGCGCAAGACGGCTTCCGGCGCGGTGATCAACGTCAGCCAGGCGATTTCCATCGACGCGGCCATGCGTTGCTACACCGTCAATCCCGCCATCGCCGAGAACCAGGCAGCGGCCAAGGGCACGCTGGCGCCGGGCCGGTGGGCCGACCTGATTGTGCTCGACCGGGATCTTTACGCGATCGACGCCGAGCAGATTCGCGAGACGGCCGTGCAGGCCACGCTGGTGGGCGGCCGCACGGTCTATCGTTCGCCCGATGCGGCCTGGGCCGCCGATCTGCCCGAAGGAGGCTGAACATGCGTCGATCCTTGCCCGCGGTGTTGGTAATTCCGGTGGTCGTGCTGGTCGGGTGCCTGTTCCTGCTGCCGGTGCTGCGCATCCTGGCGATCAGTTTCACCGAACCCACGATCGGGCTGGGGAACTACACCGCCTTGTTCACCGAGCCTCTGTATCGCAAGATCATGGCTACCACGCTGCGCATTTGCGTGTGGACGACGCTCATCGCCCTGGTGCTGGGCTATGTGGTGGCCTATGTCATGGCGAACGTGCCGCAGCACATACGTAGCTGGATGGTTATCGCACTGTTGGTTCCGTTCTGGCTATCGGTGCTGGTACGGGCTTTTGCCTGGGTGCTGCTGCTATCGCGCGAAGGCGTGGTCAATGCCACCCTGATGGCGCTGGGCCTGGTCGACCAGCCGTTGGCCTTGCTGCGCAACGAGACCGGCGTGCTGATAGGAATGGTGCATTACATGGTGCCCTATGCCGTGCTGCCGATGCTTACCACGATGCTGGGCATCGATGCTTCGCTGATGGCTGCCTCGCGTGTGCTGGGGGCAGGCCCGGTACGGACCTTTCTGCGGGTGTACTTGCCGCTATCGTTGCCTGGCGTCCTCGCGGCCGCGGTGCTGGTGTTCATTTTTTGCCTGGGATTCTTCATCACGCCGGCCCTGCTGGGTGGGGGCAAGACCGTGATGGTGGCGCAGTACATCGAGTTCGGTATCAGCGAGACCATGAACTGGGGCATCTCTACCGCGTTCGCCAGCGCGTTGCTGCTGGCCGTGGTGCTGAGCCTGGTGCTGATCTCGCGTTGCGTGCGTATTCCTTCCCTGTTCGGTGCGCCATGACAATCCGGTCTTCCCTGTGGTTCAAACTGGCGTTCGCGGCCGCGTTCCTGGTGCTGGCGTATTTATTCTTGCCTGCCCTGGTGGTCATTCCTGTGTCGTTCACCGATCGCAGCTACCTGTCATTTCCAGCGCAGTCCTGGTCGTGGCAGCATTATCTGCAACTGATCGAGAATCCAATGTGGCGCAGCAGCCTGCTGCAAAGCGTGGCGGTATCGGCGGTGTCGACGACGTTGGCCACGCTGCTGGGCAGTTGCGCGGCGATCGGCGCCTGGAAACTGGGCGCCCGGTTGGGCGGACTGGTACGCATGATGGCACTGACGCCCCTGATCGTGCCCACCATCGTCGGCGCATTGGCCTACTACCGCCTCTACATCGACCTGGGCCTGCTCGATACCTACGTGGGCGTCGTCCTGGCTCATGTCGTTGCAGCAACGCCGTTCGTGTTCGTGTCGGTCGGGGCGGCCCTGGCCAACGTCGACCCGCGCCTGGAACAGGCTGCTCGTTCAATGGGCGCGCGCCCGCTGCAGGTGCTATGGCGCATCACGCTGCCCGCTGTCCGGCCTGGAGTCGTATCCGGCGCCATCTTCGCGTTCATCGTCTCGTGGGATGAACTGGTTGTGTTGTTGTTCATCACCACACGCAATGTCTATCTGCTGCCGCGCGCGATGTGGGACGGCATCAACGAAAACGTCGACCCGTCTATTGCGGCAGTCGCCACCCTGATGATTCTTATCACCTTTGTCTGCCTGTGCGCCGAGCGCCTGTACGCGCATCGCCGGCAGCGGGAGCTTCAATGAGCCAGAACCTTTCCACCGGCCAAGCCTTGCTGAACGTACGCGGCCTGCACAAGAAATTCGGCGGCTCCATGGCACTGGACGGTGTCGACTTTACTCTGGCGCCTGGCGAGTTCCTGACACTGCTGGGTCCGTCGGGGTCGGGCAAGACAACCACCCTGATGTCGATTGCCGGCTTCGTGGACCCCACGGCGGGCGAGATCCTGTACCGTGGCTCTTCCATTACCGGGCGCCCGCCCGAAGCGCGCGGCTTCGGCATGGTGTTCCAGGGATACGCGCTGTTTCCCCACATGACAGTGGAGCAGAACGTGCTCTTTCCCCTGTCCATACGGAGGGTACCGAAGGATCAGGCGAGCCGGCGCGTACGCCATGCACTCGAGCGTGTGCAGCTCGGGGCCTATGCGCGGCGCCTGCCGCGCCAACTTTCTGGCGGACAGCAGCAGCGCGTGGCGTTGGCGCGCGCACTGGTGTACGAGCCCGAAGTGCTGCTGCTCGACGAACCCCTTTCCGCGCTGGACAAAAAGCTGCGTAGCGACCTGCAATGGGAATTGCGCCAACTGAACAAAGACTCAGGAGCGTCGTTCCTGTATGTGACGCACGATCAGGAAGAAGCCTTGTCGATGTCGGATCGGATCGCGATCTTCAATCATGGCCGCATTGTGCAGATCGGCACGCCGTCCGAGCTGTACCAGCGCCCGGCCAACCTGTTCGTCGCA
>DASPIV010000367.1:0-3243 GCA_035628955.1 Bordetella sp. | reverse complement strand
TAGGGGAAGCGCTGGCAGGCATGGGCCACACTGTGCAATGGTGGCGCGACCGCAATTGGCGGGCAGGAGCGATGTGTGTGGTCCGCCACGATACAGGCACCGGTATACGGTGGGGAGCCGCCGATCCTCGGCGCCCGGCCTATGCAATAGGCCGCTGAACGCATTGCCAGTAGACGTAACGGATGACTACCGCGACGCATGATGTGGCGCGCGGCGAATCGCTTTGTTGCAATTGGCAGGGATGTCTTGCCCGCCAGGCACGGTTTGCGCGCGAGCAGACGAGTACAGTGAAAGCACCTTCAAGAACAACAGGAGAGTCTCATGCTCAACACATCCTCGACGCTGCGGCGTGCCGCTGTGGCTGCAATGACGGTTGCCATGGCCGGACTGGTATTTTCGGGCTGCACCATGACTTCCCCAAAGGCATCGGCCAACGCAACAGAGCAACGCCAAGAGATCAACAGCGGCGCCGACGCCACGCTGACCAGGCTGTATGAGACCTCGCCGCAAGCCAAGGAACTGGTCGCGCGCGCCAAGGGCGTGCTGATTTTCCCCGCGGTGCTCAGCGCCAGTTTTGTCGTAGGCGCCGAGCATGGCAAGGGTGTGCTGCGCGTTGGTGGCACCAACGCCGGCTACTACAGCACGACGGCGGGCTCGATCGGCTTCCAGGCCGGTGCGCAGTCCAAGGCGATGGTGCTGCTGTTCATGACCGACCAGGCTCTGGAAAAATTCCGCAACAGCAAAGGCTGGACGGTCGGCGCCGATGCGACGGTAGCGGTGGCCAATGTGGGAGCCAACGGCAGCATCGATACCAACACGGCCCAACAGCCTATTGTCGGCTTTGTCATGAACAATGGCGGGTTGATGGCGGGTGTGTCGATCGAGGGCGCAAAGATCGACAGGCTCGATCTTTGATGCCAGGCTAGCGCGCCGCCCGGTTCGCGGCTACCCGCAGTGACAGAATCCGGCGCCCATGGGGCGCCGGATTCGCATGCGCAGCCGGCCGCCGTGCTACGAGCCCGCCGCTGCGCCGGTTCTGGGTTGCGGTTTGTCCACGCAGGTGAAATCGATGGTGGCTTCTTTGGGCATCAGGCCGGTTGCGTGATTCGACGTGATCCTGGGTTGCGACAGGCGTTGGCCCAAGGACTCGCAATGATCTTCAGCCTGTTTGCGGGCGATGTTCTTGACTTCCACCCAGGTCTGCAATTTGCCGCCGGCGTTATAGGTGACGCGATAGGTATTGGCGCCAGTGGTGGCGGTTTCGCTCATGCTGGTGCATGCGCTAAGCAGGGAAAGCACCAGGGCGCAGGAAAAAGGGCGAAGCAGCATGGGATTTCCACGAATGATGTCAGTGCTATTACAAAGCACCAGGCGGTTGTCGCGCAAGCGGCTGCCGCACCACGCCCGGACTCAGCCTGGGCCGATCGCGTTGCGGCGGTCGAGTTTGCGGCTGAGCACAATAGAAGTCTGGGTTTGCTTGACCCCATCGAGCAGGCCGATGTGATCGAGCAGGTCGTCGAGCTGCTCATGAGTTTCGCAGCGCAGGAAGACCAGATAGTCGAATGGACCGCTGACCGATGAAACCTCTTCTACTTCAGGAATCTTGCCCAGCTCGCGTATGACCGCCGCCGGCGTCTTGGGCAGTACGCTGATGAAGCAGTAGGCCCTGACGGCCGCGTCTTCCAGCCTGTGGCCCAGCCGCACGCCATAGCCGGCAATCGCGCCGTCGCGCTCCAGCCGCGCCAGCCTGCCCACCACCGTGCTGCGCGCCAGTTTCAGCTTGCGCGCCAGGATCGCGGCGGGCTCGCGTGCATTGGCTTGCAGCAGGCTGAGCAACTGGCGATCGATGGCATCGAGTTTATGGGGCATGGATACGTGGCATGGATGGGCTGTACGCAAAGTACCGGGTCTGTGCGCGCCAAGTCAATGCGCCGGTCCAGCCGGGGCTCGGACTGGCTGCAGCAGGCGGCCTGCGTGCTAGGATGGCCGGCACGAAATCTATCTTGCGAGCTTATATGGAAACCCAGGAACAAATCGCCGTCATTGTGCAGACGATCTCGCACCAAGGCGGGCGCATCGATGCGCTCAATGCGGTCATGGCCTCGATGCTGAATCTGGCCAAGTCGTCGCCCGGCCTGCGCGAGGCCATCGAAGCACAACTCGAACAGAATTATTCCAGCCTGTTGGCGCGCTCGGAAAATCCGCAATATGTGGCGGGTTTCGAGAGCGTGCGCGATATCGTGCTGGCCGCGCTGAAATAGCCCGGCTTACTCACAGCTTCTGTGGACAAGCCTTGGGATAGCTTGGGCACAGAGTGAAAATTTCCTTATGTGACAAGCGCTTGCCCGGGGCGGTCAATTACTGACTGAATGGCGCGATTCAGCTCGTTTCGGCGACGATATCGCCCAGCGTGCGCACGGCTTGCTCAATCTGGGGTGTATAGGCCGAGCCGCAGCTCAGCCGCAGGAAATGGTTGTAGCGATCCGAATTCGAGAACATGGTGCCCGGGGCGATTCGAATGCCGCTGGCCAGCGCCTGCTCGAACACGCGTGTGCTGTTGCGCCGGCCAGGCATCTCTACCCACAACAGCATGCTGCCGTCCGGCACATTCAGGCGCGTGCCCGCCGGAAAATGGCGGTCGATGGCCTCGGCCACCCGCATGCGTTGCGCCTTCAACTGCTGGCGCAGCCGCACCAGGTGGCGATCGTAGGCCTTCGACCCCATATACTCGGCCACGGCCGCCTGGGCCAGCGGTTCGTTGGAGCGGCTTTGCGCGAACTTCAGCATGGCGATGCGCGAACCCCAGCGGCCGCCCGTCATCCATCCCAACCTCATGCCGGGCGCCAATGTCTTGTGCATCGAGGCGCAATAAATGACATTGCCCGTGTGGTCCCAGGACTTGACCGCCGGACGCAACTGGTTGTCGTCGCACAGCGTGCCGTAGGTGTCGTCTTCGATCAGGGCGATCTGATGACGCTCGCACAACGCCGCCAGCCGCGCTTTTTCGGTATCCGGCATGACGCAGCCCAGTGGATTCTGGAAGTTGGGCACAACCACCACGGCGCGCAGATGGGGGTGGGTGCGCAACGCCAGTTCCAGCGCATCGACCGAAATTCCGTGCTGCGGGCTGGTTGGAATTTCCAGCGCGCGCATGCCCAGGCTTTCCAGAATCTGCAGCAAGCCAAAGTACACCGGCGATTCCACGGCGATGGTATCGCCGGGTCGCGCCACTGCCCGCAATGC
>DASPIV010000366.1:0-3227 GCA_035628955.1 Bordetella sp. | reverse complement strand
ACGAGCAACTCAGCCGCCCCGACGTGGCACCCCAATTGCTGCTGGAAATGACCCGCCTGCGCCTGGCGCAGGAACAGAGCAACCGCTTGCTGGCCGCCGTGGCGGCCGTACTGGCGGTGGCAGTGGGGGTTGCCCTTTGGGCACTGACCCGCTGACCTGTCGGGCCGTCGTGTCATGAATTCGTCATTCGACTGTCATGACAGTTTCGCGCGGTTCGGCGATAAATAAACCTGCGCGACAGCGCAGGGTCCGGGCCGTGACGAAGGTACGGCATTTTTTTGAAGTTATATAGCCCCACGCGGGACCAACAAGGGCACACCATGCTTTATCCTGAACTCTTCAAGACCATGGAAGCCGTGCGCTGGAACATGGCAAGCGACATACCCTGGGACGACTTCGACGGCAGCAAGCTGTCGGACGAACAGGCGTACACCATCAAGATGAACGCCATTACCGAATGGGCGGCGCTGCCGGCCACGGAAATGTTCCTGCGCGACAATCGTGGGGACAGCGATTTCTGCGCGTTCATGTCAGTGTGGTTCTTCGAAGAGCAAAAGCATTCGCTGGTGTTGATCGAGTACCTGCGCCGCTTCCGTCCCGACTTGGTCCCCACCGAAGAAGAACTGCACAAGGTGCGCTTCGAATTCGACCCGGCCCCGGAGCTCGAGACACTGATGCTGCACTTCTGCGGCGAGGTGCGCCTGAACCACTGGTACCGGCGCGCCGCCGACTGGCATACCGAGCCGGTGATCAAGGCCATCTACCAGACGATTTCACGCGACGAGGCCCGCCATGCCGGCGCCTATCTGCAATACATGCGCCGGGCCCTGCACGACCGTGGCGATCACACCAGCGAACAGGCCCGGCTGTCGTTCTCGAAGATCGGCGTGCTGATGGCCTCGGCCAGCCGGACGGCACAGGCCATGCACCCCACTAATCTGCATGTCAACAAAGCGCTGTTTCCCAACGACACGGTGCAATCGCGCCTGCCCGAGCCCGGTTGGCTGGAACACTGGCTGGACACGCAGATCCGGTTCGACGGCGTGTGGGAACAGAAGGTGGCCAGCCGCATCCTGCATATCCTGTCCACCCTGATGGGGCGCAGCTTCGATACCGTGAAAGACTTGAACCGCTATCGCAAGGAAATGATCAACCTGGCGGCTTCCGGCGGGTCGTCAGAGCTGATCGTGCCGGCCGGCGCCTGATCCGGGCGCCGGCTGGCCTGGCGGGCTCGCGCAGGCGGCGTCGTACAATCGCCGCATGTCCGCCGCCCGCTTCGAGTCCAAGATCCTGTCCCGCGACGCCTGCGCCGCCGCCATTGCGCAGGGCAAGCTGCCCCGGCCGCTGGTGTTCACCAATGGCGTGTTCGACATTCTGCACCGCGGGCATGCCACTTACCTGGACCAGGCCGCCCAGCTGGGCGCCACGCTGGTGGTGGCCATCAACACCGACGATTCGGTGCGCCGCCTGGGCAAGGGCGCCGACCGGCCGCTCAACCGCCAGGAAGACCGCGCCGCCCTGCTGGCGGCACTGGGCTGCGTCAGCGCGGTGACCTGGTTCCATGAAGACACGCCGGTCGAGATCATTGGCGAGCTGCGCCCAGACCTGATTGTGAAAGGCGGCGACTACGACATGGAAACCCTGCCCGAGACCGCGCTGGTAAAGAGCTGGGGCGGACGGGCGCTGGCGATTCCATTCGAGTTCGAGCGTTCGACCACATCGCTGGTCAAGAAGATACGCGGGTAGCTTGTCTGGGTATTTGCCAGGTAGCAGGCTCCCTGGCTTCGTGTTTCTTGTCCAACCCGGCAGGCAATCAATTGGGCAGGCGTAGCAGCCGGTTGACGGCGTCCAGGTCGGCTTCGGAAAGAATGCCGCCGGTGGCCTTGAGGCGCAGGCCGTTGAGCAGGGTGCGGTAGCGCGCCTGTGCCAGGTCGCGCTGGGTGGCGTAGAGCTGCTGCTGGGCGTTGAGCACGTCCAGGTTGATGCGCACGCCGATTTCGTAGCCGGTCTGGTTGGCCTGCACCGCCGCGCGGCTGGATTTTTCGCCGGCCTCGAGTGCCGCGATGCGCGCCAGGCCGGCGATGACGCCGCTGTAGTACTGCCGCGCCAACTGCACCGCCTGGCGGCGTGCGGCTTCGTAATCGTTACGCGCTTTTTGTTCGAGTTGGACCTTTTCAGTTACCTGAGAAGACACACCGCCGCCCGAATAAATAGGTACTGACAACACCAGCCCGACCGAGCTGTCGACGGCACGGCTGCCGGCGATGTCGCGGTTCGCACCGATGGCGTTGCCGCTGGTGGCGCGCAGGCTCAGAGTGGGGTAGTGGCCGCTGCGTGCCACCTGGATCTCGCGCTGCGCGATCTGGGTTTGCAGTTGGGCGCGCGCCACGGTCAGGCTGGCGGCTTCGGCCTGGGTCGACCAATCGTTCTGGCGGGCGGGCTGCGGCGGCGGCAGCGGTACGCTGCGGGGCAGTTCAGCCAGTTCGCCCGAGGGCTGGCCGATGATCTGGGCCAGTTGGTCGCGCAGCACGTCCAGGGCGTTTTGCTGCAGCAGTTCTTGCGCCACTACCAGGTCGTAGCGGGCCTGGGCCTCGTACGTGTCGGTGATGGTGGAATTGCCCAGTTCGAAATTGCGCCTGGCCGCTTCCAGTTGGGCGGCCACCGCGGCTTTCTCGCCTTCGGTGGCGGTCAGGGTGTCTTGCGCGGCCAGTACGTTGAAATAGGCGTCCGAGACGCGCAGCAACAGGTCTTGGTAGGCTTGCTGCAACTGCAGTTCGGCATCGGCCACCCCCAGCTTGGCTTGCTCGTAGCGCTGCCAGCGCGACCAGTCGTATAGCGGCTGGGTCAGGATCAGGTCCCAGGTGCCGCGCGTGCCGTCGCGGCTGCGCGTGGACATGCTGCGCGTGGCGCGGGTTTCCTGGTAGGCGCCGCCGACTTCGGCGTTGACCGCCGGCAGCAGGTCGGCGCGCGCTTGCGGCAGTTGCTCGATGGACGCGCGATACGAGGCGCGGGCGGCTGCGTAGAGCGGGTCTTTGGCAAGCGCCAGGCGCCAGACCTGCAGCAGATCTTCGGCATGGGCCTGCGGGCTCAGGCTTGCAGCAAGCGCCAGGATCAGCGTGCCCGCAAGCGATCCGGCGCGCATGCGTGGAATATCAGAACTTGAACTGCGAAACCGTGGCCCCGCGCAACGGCTTGACGACCGTTTCGAACAGGTTGACGGTTTCGAA
>DASPIV010000365.1:0-3472 GCA_035628955.1 Bordetella sp. | reverse complement strand
CGGAAATGGTGTCCGCGAGGAATTTCCGCAGCCCGATGTCCTTGATTTTCGGCAGCCAGGTAGGAGCATGGCTGTTCTTCAAGCCGGGGGTCGATCCATACAACGAGAGCGTGCGTACCCGCTCTGGATGCTGGATGGCCAACTGCTGGGATACATAGCCGCCCGCGGAATTTCCCACCACATGCAGGTTCTCGATCTTCAGCCGATCCAGTAATTCCACCGCATCGCCAACCAGGTGCTGCAGCGAGAACTCATCCGTGTCCCGGGGTATCTGCGAGGCGCCATGCCCGCGCAGGTCAAGCCGGATGACCCGGTATCTGGCGGTCAGCGCCGGCATCCAGTGAAACCAGCGCTGCGAATTTCCCATGGCAGGATGCAGCAACAGGACAGGCTGGGCCGTTTCCCACGGCGGGGCAAAGCAATCGTCGTAGTATGCGAGCTGTGCGCCATCGCGGGCGGTGAATACATTCATCAGGACTACCTCATCTAGTAAGCGGAGCGGCCGCCTTCGGCGGGTATGGCGGCGCCGGTGATCATGCGGGATTCATCAGAGGCCAGGAACAGAGCGATATTTGCCATATCGATGGGTTCGCCGAACCAGAACGGGTAGGTCTTGATCTGTTCGTTCACATTCATCGGATCGTGGAATTGGCCGGCTTGGCCTGGAATGCCATAACTGTTGCGCACCCGTTCTGTATTGACGCGCCCCGAGCAGATCGCATTGGCGCGGATGTTGTGCCTGGCATAGGTGCCGGCCAGCGCGCGGGTCAGCGAGATGATTGCTCCCTTCGCACTGGTGTAAGCATGCGCGGAACTGGCGCCGCGCAGGGCCGCGCCGGAAGACATGTTGACGATCGAACCCCTGGCGTTGGCCACCATATGCGGCAGCGCATGGCGGCAAGCCAGGAAGGTGCCTTTCAGGTCTACATCGATGGTGCGTTCCCATATTTCCATCGAGACCTCGGTGACCGGTTTGTCTTGCGGGGATGAGCCGCCGGCGCAATTGAACAGCACGTCCAGCTTGCCGAAGCGCTCGACGGTAGCATCGACGGCCGCCTTGATGCTGGCCTCGTCCGTGATGTCCGTCACCACGTATGCGGCCTTGCCCCCTTGGGCGAGTATTCGCTCGGCGATGGGGGCCATGCGATCCAGGTCGCGATCGGCCAGCATGACGCAAGCACGCTCTCGGGCGAACAGCTCGGCCGATGCGCCGCCGATGCCTCCGCCGCCACCGGTAATCAGGGCCGCGCGGCCCGCCAGCCTTGCGCTCATTGGGCTTTGATGCCGGCGGCTTTAATCACTTTGCCCCATTTCTCGATCTCCGATTTCATCAAGGCGGCTATGGCTTCGGGCGTGCCGCCTTCCATGGTGTAGCCCAGGCTGAGTACGCGCTCTTTTATCTGGGGGTCGGCAGCGATCTTGTTGAGTTCGGTATTGAGCCGCTGTACCACGGCCGGCGGTGTACCGGCCGGCACCAACAGCACCCAATGTGTGCGGTTGTCGACGTTCGGCAAGCCTGCTTGCGCGAAAGTCGGGACATCAGGAAGCGCTGCCGCGCGCTGGTCGCCCGTGACGGCCAACCCCTTGAGCTTGCCGGCCTGGATGGCCGGGCCGGCGGTGCTGATGCCGGTGAATATCAGGCTGACCTGATTGCCTATCGCGGCGCTGATGGCTTCTCCGGTTCCTTTGTAGGGCACGTGGGTAATCTGGGTACCCGCCGTCTGGTTGAAGAGTTCTCCGGACAGGTGGGTGGGCGCGCCTATGCCGCCAGAACCATAGAAAAGAGCGCCCGGCCGGGCCTTGGCTTCGGCAACCAATTCGCCGACGGTATTGGCCGACAAGGCCGGATTGGCCGCCAGGATCACCGGGCCTGATGCCACATGAACGACCGGAATAAAGTCCTTGAGGGCGTCGTAGGGCAGGTCCTTGAACAGGCTCGGGTTGAGCATGATGCTCGAATCCACCAGCAACAGCATATATCCATCCGCGGGCGCTTTCGCCACGATCTGCGTGCCGATGATGCTGGAGCCGCCTGGCTTGTTTTCGACTACGACTTGCTGGCCCAGCGCGGTATACAGTTTTGGTGCAATCAGGCGGGCAATGATGTCGGAGCCGCCGCCGGCGGCGAACGGAACCATCAGCCGGATTGGCGCGGACGGCCAGTTCTGGGCGATGGACGCCAGTGGCGCCGCCAATGCCGCCACGGCAAGCGCGGCGGTGCTGAGCAGTCTTTTTGTGTTCATGTATTTCCCCTTGTCTGGCTCAAGCGTTGCAGATTCGCCCTGTCAGGGCGGGCGCTGCCCGACTCGATGCGTTCGATAAGATTCGCGAGCCCGGCGTGGCATGGCGCGGCCATTCCCGCTTCCCGGGCCCGGGCCGCCACATAGCCATTCATATAGGCGACTTCCGTACGGCGGCCTTTCTGGATGTCCTGGGCCGTGCCGGATATCGCGCGGTGAGTCAGCGGTTCGCTTTGTTTCCGGAACACGTCGCCGACGCGCAGCAGATCGGCGGGTTCACCGCGGGCCGCCGCCACCCATACATCGGCCGGCAGGCCGAAGACGTTTTCCACGTCATAGCCCAGGGCATTACCCAGGACGATTGCCTCGGACGCCAGCTGGGTCATCGCCCGACGGCTTTCGGAGTCGGAGAACAGGGCCTTCAAATCCATATCGGCCACCGCGCACAAGGCCGAAGTCATGCAGTTCGCCACCAGCTTGGCCCAGCGCAACCCCCATAGATTGCCGGTGAGCACCGACGTATCGACATGCTGCAGCATGTCGGCCAGGTGACGCGCGCGCGGCGTGATGCGGCCGTGCGCCTCGCCGATATAGAAGCACGGCGAAGCGCTTCTGGCTGGCGCCCGTGCCCGTTGCAGCCGGCCGGGCGCCGCAAGCGCGACATGCAGTCCGCTGCCTATGCAGCCGACCGTGCGTGCCCAGCCCACGCGAGCGGCAATGGCTTCCTCTATCAGGCCGTTCTGCAGGGTGACGACATAACCCGTTGCCGAGAGGTATGGCGCAATCAGCGCCGTGGCCCATTCCGTGTCGTACAGCTTGACGCATATGAAGGCGATATCGACCGGGTGCCTGTACAGCGATTGAACCTGGCCGATGTGCAAGGCGCGAACCTTTATCGTCTGTATGCCGCCAGGCTCTTCAAAGGCCAGGCCGTGGCGCTGGATGGCCTCTATATGTTCCGGCCAGGCGTCGATGAGCGTGACGTCCAGGCCCGCCTCGGCGAGCCGGCCGCCCACCAGGCAGCCGACGGCCCCGGCGCCGACGATGGCGATGTGCGAGGGCTCAGTCTTGAGGCTCAATTTTTGCAGCCTTGGTAATAGCGGAGTATTGCTGCACTTCCTTGGCGATGAAGTCGCGGAACCCGGCCGGTGTATCCGATGCGGCCTCGACGCCCATGTTCTTGAAGCGGTCCTGGAGCGCGGGGTTGGCCGCCGCTTTCGCCATCGATTTCG
>DASPIV010000364.1:0-5709 GCA_035628955.1 Bordetella sp. | reverse complement strand
ATCCGACCTGAACAACTACGTCAGCCGCGTCGAGCTCGACCCCCAGCGCCTGGCCGCTGTCGACGCCCGCATGAGCGCGGTATTCGAAACCGCCCGCAAGTTCAAGGTCGAGCCCGAGGCCTTGTCGGCGTTACGCGATACGGTGCACGAGCAACTGGCCGACTTGCAGGCGGCGGCCGATATCGATGCCTTGCGTAGCCGAGCCGAGGCGGCCGGGGCCCAATATGAAACGGTAGCCGGCAAACTGTCGGCGGCCCGCGCCAAGGTGGCCAAGAGCCTGGGCAAACAGGTCACCCAGGCCATGCAGGCTCTGGCTATGCAAGGCGGCCGGTTCGAACCCGTGGTATCGCGGGCCGCCGGATCGGCCCAGGGCAGCGATCACGTCGAATTCCTGGTGGCCGGCCACGCCGGCACGTCGCCGCGGCCGCTGGCCAAAGTGGCATCGGGCGGCGAACTGTCGCGTATTTCGTTGGCGCTGTCAGTGATTGCCAGCCGCGCCGCACGAGTGCCTACGCTGATTTTCGATGAAGTCGACAGCGGCGTGGGTGGCGCGGTGGCTGAAGTGGTGGGCAAACTGCTGCGTGAACTGGGCGAACGCCATCAGGTACTGTGCGTGACTCACCTGCCGCAGGTGGCGGCTTGCGGCGCGGCGCAATACCGGGTCAGCAAGACAGAAACCGCTGGCAAGACCCGTTCGCATATTGCGGAACTGGATGCCAGTGAACGCGTGGAAGAAATCGCCCGCATGCTGGGCGGCATCAAGATCACCGCCACCACGCGCGAGCACGCGCGCGAGATGCTGGGCGGGCTGGCGGAACCTTCGCGCTAGCCCGCGCTGCGCCAGGCTTAGCGGGTTCGCTGGCAGTCGCCGCAGATGCCGTACAGCACCATGGCGTGACTTTCGAGCACGAAGTTGTTGTCTTTGGCAACCTTGTGCTGGCGCTTTTCGATGTCGGGATCCGAGAATTCGACTACCTTGCCGCAATTGGTGCAGATGAGGTGGTCGTGGTGATCGCCATCGTTGAGCTCGAACACGGCCTTGCCGCTATCGAACTGGCTACGGCTGAGAATGCCGGCCTGTTCGAACTGGGTCAGTACCCGATAGACGGTGGCCAGCCCGATTTCGACGTTTTCGCCGATCAGGGCACGGTAGACGTCTTCGGCGCTAAGGTGGCGCTGATCGGCTTTACGGAAGATATCCAGAATCTTCAGGCGCGGGAAAGTCGCCTTCAAACCCATGTTCTTCAGTTCGCTTTGGTCGGTGGTCATGGTGTAATCGCTCTCCGTCCGCGGTGTGGCATGGGCAGAAATCACGGTAGCTACCCTGGCAGCGTACCGCCTTTTTCCGCTGCCTGCGGAACTACCGCAATATGAAACCTTTATGATAACGGTTTTACTGGCTTTAAATCTCAATAGGGGCGCTTGGAGTCCATGATTGCACGTATTCCGACCCGGTTCCTGAAAACCGCCCTGGCGGCGGCGGCCATTACCGCCGTCCTGGCAGGCTGCGGCACATCCGACAAATGGGGCTTCCCGTACAAGGCGCCTGTGCAACAAGGCAACTGGATCACCCAAGAGCAAGTTGCCCTGCTGCAGCCGGGCATGACGCGCGAACAAGTGCGCTTTGCCCTGGGCAGCCCCACCCTGACCAGCGTGCTGCACGCCGATCGCTGGGATTACCCCTATTACTTCAAGCCGGGCTACGGCAAGGCCCAGGAACGCAAGTTCACGGTCTGGTTCGACAATGATCGCCTGGTGCGCTGGAACGGCGATGAACAGCCCGAGTTGCAGCCCTTCCAGCTCGATGCCGAAGGCAACCCGACCCTGGAAAAAGCCGACGAAAAGCTCGATGCCGAGACGGCCCGCCAGGACGCCGCCGGCGCTTCGGGCATTACCGCGCCGGCACCGGCAGACCCGGCCCAATTGCCCGCGCTGGGTACGCCGCCAGCCGGCGCCCTACCTGCCGAGCCCATGCCCGATACGCAAGCGGCGCCCGATGCCGGCAATGCGCAACCGGATACTTCCGGCATGCAGAACCCGGCCGCGCAGCCGCAGACGCCCCCGCCTGGCCGGCGCGAGCTGCGGCTGAATTCACCCGACGCCCTGCCCCCCAGTTCTATCGGGCAACCTGGCGGCGGCGCCGAACCGCTGCGCTGACGCCGTGGAAGAAGGAAACACTATGCGCATCGCCATTGCCGGCGCTGGCGGCCGTATGGGCCGCATGCTGATCGAAGCCGTGCTGAACAGCCCCGACTTGAAACTGGCGGTCGCCCTGGACCGCGCCGGCACCGAGGCCATCGGCCAGGATGCCGGCGCCTTCCTGGGCCGCGATACCGGCGTGGCCATCACCGACCAGCTCGATGCCTTGGCCGGCGCCGACTGCCTGATCGACTTCACCCGCCCCGAGGCCACGCTGAGCCACCTGCAGGCATGCGTACGGCACGGTACCCGCATGGTCATCGGCACCACCGGGTTCGACGACAACGGCCGCGCCGCCATCGAAGTGGGCGCGCAGAAAACCGCCATTGTGTTCGCCCCCAACATGAGCGTGGGCGTCAACGCCACCCTGAAGCTACTGGACGTGGCGGCGCGTATCCTGAATTCGGGCTATGACGTGGAAGTGTTCGAGGCCCACCATCGCAACAAGGTCGACGCGCCTTCGGGCACGGCCCTGAAAATGGGCGAAACCATAGCTTCGGCCTGGGACGTGGCCCTGCCTGACGTGGCCACCTGGACCCGCCATGGCGACACTGGCGTGCGCAAGCCGGGCACCATCGGGTTTTCGGTCGTGCGCGGCGGCGACATCGTGGGCGACCATACGGTGTATTTCTGCGGCGCCGGCGAACGTATCGAGATCACGCACCGCTCGGGCAGCCGCGCCACCTACGCGGCAGGCGCCCTGCGTGCGGCGCGCTTCCTGCGGGATCAGCGCCACGGCCTGTTCGACATGCAGGCCGTGCTGGGCCTTTGAGCGCCTGAGCGTTCAGGCCCTGGGCACGGCGGCATCCCGCCACACCACGGGTTCGGGTTCCAGCGCAACTTGGTACCGATCGGCTACGTCGCGCTGGATGGCGGCGGCCAGGGCCAGGATGTCGGCCGCAGTGGCCCCGCCCCGGTTCACCAGCACCAATGCCTGCCGGCCATGCACGCCGGCCGCGCCCAACTGCCTGCCCTTCCAGCCGCACTGATCGATCAGCCAGCCGGCAGCCAGCTTGTAGCGGCCATCGGGCTGCGGATATGACACCAGGCCCGGATGCCGCGCGGCCAGCGCATCGCGCGTCGCGGCGTCGACCAACGGGTTCTTGAAGAAACTGCCGGCATTGCCGATGACCGCCGGATCGGGCAGCTTGGCGCGCCGGATATCGCAAACCGCCTCGAAAATGGCACGTGCCGTGGTGGTACCGCCGGCCAGTCCGGCCTGGCGCTGCAGGTCGGGATAATCCAGCACGGCATGCCAAGGCCGCGGCAGCGCAAAACGCACCGATACGATGATCCAGGCGCCGGGCGCATCGTGCTTGAACACGCTGTCGCGGTAGGCATAGCGGCAATCGGCCACGCGCATTTCCACCAGGCGGCGCTGCCGCACATTCCAGGCGGTCAGGCCCAGGAAGCGGTCGGCCAGTTCAACCCCGTAGGCGCCGATATTCTGTACTGGCGCGGCCCCCACGGTGCCCGGGATCAAGGCCAGGTTTTCCAGGCCGTCCCAGCCGTTGGCCACGCAGGCCGACACGAAACCATGCCAGTTTTCGCCCGCACCGGCCTCGACGATCCAGGCGTCGGGCCGCGCCTCGAGCAGGCGCACGCCGGCCAACGCCACCTGCGCCACCAGGCTGTCGACCTGCGGCGGCAATACCAGGTTGCTGCCACCGCCCAGCACCAGCAGGCCGGGATAGCGGCTGGCCAGCGTAGACAAGGCGTTGAGCTCGGACGGCGACCGCAGGCTGACGAAAGCGCCGGCGCGGGCGGCCAGCCCCAGCGTGTTGAGCGAAGTCAGGTCCTGGACGGCGGGAGTCAGGGCGGCAGGCGAGGCCTGGGATAGATCCGGCATGTAATAAGACACGGGCTGATGAAAGTAGGAACGCGTTGTTGGCGCATGACATTGCCTGACATCCCGCGGGAATCAGACACCGGGGCCTGGGACACTGATCGTGCTTCTGGCCGACCGATATCCCACATATTAACGGGCGGCCGTTAACGGTTTGCAGGCTTCTGCGAAAACCGCTATGATGCCGGTCTTCGTTGATTGGCTCATCGCTTTAACCGGGCCCAGCAACGCGGGAGTAGCTCAGTTGGTAGAGCGCAACCTTGCCAAGGTTGAGGTCGCGAGTTCGAGACTCGTCTCCCGCTCCAGATTCGAAAAAAGGCCCAGACTTCGGTTTGGGCCTTTTGTTTTGTGTACCGGCTTGCCGGTTGGGCAATGAAGGAACGCGGGCAATGGATATTGCATTAACCCTGGTAGTGGTTGTCGCGGCATGGCAGGTGCTGCGTGTGCATTACCAGCGCGCGCGCATTGCCTTGCTGGGGCGTTATCTAGGCGGCTTGCAGCTTGAGCGCCACATGGAAACGCTGACGCAGGGCTATACCCGCGCCATTCACGAGCAAACCGAAACACGCCAGCTACAGGTGCTGGAAACCTTTGCCCAGACCGAACGCGCGGTGGCGGCACAGGTACAGTCGCTGGCCGACGCCATGCAAAAAGAAAGTCCGCGGGCCGCCCGCGTATGCATGCTCTCGTTCTGCGTGCCTTACATCGAGCGCTTTCTTCCGGCCATGACAAGAGACTTTCGTGAGCTGCTGCATATCCATGCCGCAGGCTTGCGCCATGTGGTGGACAACGAAAACCACTGGGAGGCAAGACAACGCGCGTACCATCTGTCGGCAGAGCTGTACCTGCTACAACACAGCTGCCACTGGTTCTGCAAATCCCGCACAGTGGCCGATGCGCGGCTGATGCTGCGGCATCAGATTGATCATCAGAAAGTACTGGATTCGGTATCCGCCGCGACCCGTTCAGCTTATCTGCGCTGGCGCGACACCGCATCCGGCATGGCCGGGCTATAGCCCGGACCAGACCTAGAATCGGCGAGAACGACACCATGGTCTTGCCGCTGCCGCGCACATCCAGCGCATAAGGCGATGAACCCGATTCGCGGAAGCCGTTCATGTCGGTGCAGGTCACATCCACATCGCCGTTGGCGGTTCGGCCCACGGGCAGCTCACGGACGAGCCCAAGACGGCCGCCATTGGAAACTCTCGACAGTGCCGTGAAGCGCTGCGCCAGCCCCGGATCGGCATTGGTTCCGCCCACAATCGAAGTAATCGGCCGCGCCGTTCCCGTCGCCAGACTTTGCCTGGATGAATACAACCTCTTGACACTTCACACCTAGGCGTACTTGCCGATCAGCCCACCATCGACGACCAGCTCGGTGCCCGTGATGTAGGCCGCCTCGTCAGAAGCCAGGAACGCGACGGCGTTGGCCACTTCCCAGGGAGTGCCCATGCGCCCCATGGGAACTTGCCGATCGCGCGCGGCGCGGGCCTGCTCGAAATCGTCGGCCGAGAACATGCGTGCCACCGTGTTGCGCACGCGCGGGGTGTCGATCAGGCCGGGCACCACGGTATTGGCGCGGATACCCTGCCCGGCGTATTGCTGGGCGATCATGCGGGCGAAATGGATGACCGCCGCCTTGGTGACGTTATAGGCAAGAT
>DASPIV010000363.1:0-4204 GCA_035628955.1 Bordetella sp. | reverse complement strand
GTTCAAGCATGGCCTTGACGGACGGGTCTGAAATCCGGTCCCACGCTTGCAGGCTGCCGGTATCTATACCCAGCATGGCAAAGGCGGCGGTCGCCCGCAGGCTGAACTTCGCTTCCAGCGCAGTGGCGGGGGCCTGGATATTGCAGATTGAACATCCTTCTCCCGCCACGACGTCGATGCGCGTTACCGTGTCCGGGTCGATGCCGTGCACATGCCTCAGCGAAGCGATCGCTTCGATGGTCGAGTGCGTGCTATAGCAGGCCGCATGAAACTTGAACAAATTGTTCAGGATGTGAAAGCCGCTATCCGGCACCGACACCGCGCGCTCCAGATGAAAATCGGCACCATGGACATGCGCGAACCCTTGTCTGCATTCCAGGATATCCGGGCGGCTGACAAACCCCTTTTTCGCCAGCAACGCCGCGCGCAGCCCGGCTTGCGCTGCCAGCCCCGCATGCAAGGGCTTGGCCATGCTGCCGAACATGGCTTTGAGCCCTGCGGCCTGAGTGGCTGCGATGCCCACGGCATGACAAGCCTGTAGTACGGACAGCTTGAGCAGATGTGCGCTGGCCAGGGCGGCACCCAGGCAACCTATGGTCCCGGTAGCGTGGAACCCGTTAGCGTAGTGCGCCGGCTCGACCAGTGTCCCGACGGCGCAGGCAAACTCATAACCGGCCACAAAGGCGGCGATTACGTCTGCTGCCGGGCAGGCACGGTGTTCGGCCAAGGCCAGCAGTCCCGGCAGGATCGCCACAGACAGGTGTCCCGGAACGGACAGATTGACATCGTCATAGTCGAGTGCATGGGACGTGGTGCCGTTGACCAGCGCGGCCTGTGCCAGCGTACCGCGCCACGGACGCCCGAGCACGGTGGCCTGGGCGTTCCCGCCTTCTTCGCGCGCGGTGTCGGCAATAATCTCGCTGACGGGTTCGGCGAGCGCCGCGAAGGCGCACCCCAACCAGTCCACCAGGCAGTCGCGCGCCACCCTGCGCACATCTGCCGGCAGGGCGTCGTGGCGAGTATCCAGGGCCCGTTCTACCAGAAAACGGGTCAGCGTTCCCGATCCATCCGCGAAACCGTCCGGCAGCTTGTCCATAAGGCCCTACTGCTCCAGGTTGATTCCGGCATCCTTCAGGCGGACACCAAGCTTGGCGATATCGGTCTTCAGCATCTCGGCCAGTTGCGGTGGCGTCATGTAGGTCGCGACGTTCCCCTGGTTGTTCATCTGCTTCTGATAAGCCGGGTCGGTCGACATTGCCTTGAGGGCCCCGTTCAGTTTCTGCACGACTTCGGGCGGCGTTCCCTGGGGCGCGAACAGCGCATACCAGATCGGGAACACCATGTCGGGATACCCCGACTCTGCCAGAGTGGGCACATTCGGCAGGAACGGCAGACGTTTCGCCGATGTGCTGGCCAGCGCGACGAGCGACCCGTTATCGATGGAGGATTTGACTGCGTCGGTATAACCCGGCGCGGAAATCGACACGACGCCGGCCATGGTGTCAGCCATGGCCGGCGCCGCTCCCTTGTACGGAACGTGCAGCAGCTTGATGCCGGCGCGATGGGCGAACAGGGCGATCGGAAGATGGGTGGTCCCGCCGACGCCGGCGGATCCATAGCTCATGCTGTCCGGTTTTTTCTTTGCTGCCTCGACGAGATCGGCAATGCTCTTGATGCCTAGGGACTTGTTGGCCACGATGACATGCGCCGACTCGGCGACGCTGCCGATCGGAGTGAACGCATTGGGATCGAAGGGCAGCGGGTTACTGGGCGAACGGGTGTACGGAAAAATGGCCATTGAGTTGACGGCAAACAGCAGCGTATACCCGTCGGGCTTGGCACGATTGACATAACTGGTGCCGATGACCCCGCCCGCCCCAGGCATGGACATCACCACGATGCTCTGGCCGATGCGCTCGGACAGGGTCTGGGCCATGACGCGCGCCGCAACGTCGGTGGGACCACCGGCGGAATACGGGACGATGAGTTGGATAGAACGGTCAGGGTAGTCTCCGGCGAATGCGCTTCCAAAAGCGATGGCCCCGGCCATGGCCCCGGCGATGCCGAGTAGCGCCCGGCGTGTCAGTTTTCTATTCACAGTGCTTGCCTCCATTTATTTTGAGTAAATTGCGCGCTGTTTTCTTCAGCGCATCGTGCCGCTATGCTGCGGATGCTGCGGCGTGCTCTCCGGCGCGGCGGCCGAACACCGCGCCGCGCAGCACCGAAGTCGCGCCGGGGTACCGGCCGTAGTAAAGGCCGATGGTTTCGCCGGCTGCGTACAGCCCGGGCAGGACGCAACCCTCGTTCTTGATTACCTGTGCGTTCGCATTTACCTTCAGCCCGCCCAAGGTGAACGTGTTTGCCGAAATGATCGGATAGACATGAAAAGGCGGCGTATCCAACGGAATGGCGTAATTCGATTTCCGCGGAAACAGCCCCGATGTGGCCACGCCGTCGAGAATCTCGGGATTGAATGTCCCGGTGCCGCACGCCCTGTTGTATTCATCGATAGTGCGTTGCGCAGTCTCAGCATCGAATCCCAGCTTCTTGCCCAGCGACGCAATGTCAGGCATTGTTTCGGGTGGCTGGTCTGTGCGCACGCACCGCTTCCAGTTCGGAATGCGGTTGATCTTGTCGTCCAGAATGCAATAGGCGATGCCTTTTTTCTGCTCGGCAATCAAGCGGATGGTTTCTTCGTAATGGGCATCGATAGTGCCGGGCGCCTCGTCGATGAAGCGCTTGCCATCGCGATTGATCAGTATGCCGTAGGGATAGATCATCACCAGCGCTTCCGAGGCGCTCGAGCGCGGATCAATGGGCTGGCCATGGTATTCGGCATAGTCGCCGGATGGCGCGGCACCGATCTGCAGCGCCATCTTGATGCCTTCTCCCTTGTTGTAATAGCCGCCTGGCGCCACGGGACGAAGGTAGCGTCCCTTCGAACCGATGTAGCGAACCACCATTTCCGAGTTCCCCTGAAACCCGCCGCTGGCCAGGATGACGGCGTTGCAATCGAACTGATGAGGCCGGTTCGAGGTATCGGTGGCCTTCAGTCCACAGACTTTTCCTTCCGACTGGATAAGTTCATACGCAGTCATTTCATAGAAAAAGCGCACGCCGGCTTGCTCGGCGCATGTGGTCAGCGTTTCGATCAACTGTAATCCGCCGCCGTTGACCGCGATGCGGGGTGACGGCCGCGGCGTCAAGCCGTAGAAGCCGGCCTCGCCGAACGTGATGCCGTGCTGCTTGAGCCAGGCAATGACGTCCGGGACAGATTCCGTGAAACCGGAGATCAGTTCCGGATCTGTGAATGGCAATGCGCGCACCACGGGCGACCAGTTCTCGTAGTCGAGCACAGTGGATTCGGCGAAATCCGGCTGGATGTAATAGCCGCTGTTATCGATCAGCAGCGATTCGAAATCATGCGCCAACTCGGTTTCGCTCTTCATGCGCAGATAGGCTTCTGTGTAGCGAGTGTTTCCGCCTCGTTCCTCGTAGGTAGATCTTTCCAGCAGGGCAACCTTGGATCCTGCTTCGGCGGCCGCCACGGCGGCACTCAATCCCGCAACCCCACACCCTACGACAACCACGTCGAAGCGCGATTCATCATGCGCAACCATAAGAATTTTCCTTGGCAAGAAACACTCGGCAAGCCGCTAGTGTTGGGGATTTCAGTGGGTGCCTCAATCGATATTTTTGCCGGCTTGCATGAGTTGGAGTTATGCAAAGTGTGAATAGATATCGTGCAGGACTTGGCGAGGTTGCTGTGTATAGTCTGCCCTTGAATCGCAACAGGACAGAATAGGAGGCCGCGATGCAGAGTGAATTCCTGGAGCTGGGTTCGATGGTGGCCCTTGCCGACATCGGCGGCGAACCAAGTTCTTCCAGAACCGCGATCGATCAAGGCATCAGGGCTTCACTGCTTTGCACGCTGTTCGGCGTCGAGCGGGAGCATTGGGTGTGGCCTTTCCCCGCACGCGATAGTGCTGTAGCAACGAACCCACCGGGTGTGTCGAAAATGCTGGCCGGCCTGTTCGAGCCGCTGGGCAGGATCGGGTACCTTGGCACCTTGGCCGGCGCATCGGACCTTGACCCCATGGATCCAGGCCCCTCGCATACAGTGCTGCCCGCTACCTTGGCTGCCTGCGTGGCGCATACATTGCTGGATACGAAGCGCGAATCGGATGAGGGCGCTGACGCGCTG
>DASPIV010000362.1:0-3669 GCA_035628955.1 Bordetella sp. | reverse complement strand
ACATGGAGAGTAGCGGAATGCATCATGGCGGGGATTTTAAGCCTCAATTCCGGCATGGCCAGCGCGGCGTGCCCGCGGCGCCACTACCACGGCAGCCAGCGCCCGCGCATGAAGGCATCGACCGGCATGGTCACGCCGGCGCGCATTTCGTAGTCGCCCGAGATCACGTCCCGGTCGGCGCCCACCGCCAGGCGTACGCTGGGCGCCACCAGCATGCTGTGCTGCAGCCCGAAGCGCTGTTCGACCGGCTGGCCGGCCTCGCGCAGGCCGGTATAGGTGCCCGTGAAGGTGCCCCAGCCCGCAATCGGCACGCCTGCCGCCAAGGTGTTGCGCATGCGGGGCGCCCCCACCGCGCCGTCCCGGTATTGCGACAGATCGCCGAACCCGGCGTCGATCTGCTCGTTGGTCACCGCCAGGCTGACCGACTCGAGCAGATTGACGTTGTAGCCAAAGCGGTAGCGCCAGGCGTTGACATGGTCGAAGTTGCTCTGGGTGGCGCCCACCTGGAATGTACCGAGTTCACCCGCCGAGTAGGTAGTGCCCAGGCCGCGGGTGGACAGCGCCGGCGCGCTTTGCACCTGGCTTTCCACGGTAAGGCCTGGCGTCAGGCCGTAGCGCAAGGTGCCGCTGCCCGCGGTGACGCCGTAGTCGATGGCGCCGGCGTTGGCGGCCGTATCGGTGTAGTTCAGGACGCCCACCGCCGACGAATAGGCCAGCCGCCCGGCCGGCACGGCCTGTGTTCCACCAGCCCAGTCCGACACCTGGAGGCCGCCGATGGGCACCGCGCTGCCCCAGATGGGCGCATTGGCCGTCAGGTTGCCCAGCGCCAGCATGGGGCCGGCCGTATCGCGGTAGGTCCAGCGGCCGCCGCCATAGGCAAAGCCCTGCTGGGCGCCAACCGACGAAAACCACGGGCTGGCGGGCTGCGCCACCCCGGTGATCACCATGACCGATCCGTACGGCACGGGGTCCTGCGTTTCCAGGCCGAAGGAGTAATTCTGCTGCGGTACCGGCGCCACGTCCGGAAACAGGTTGGCGCACTGGATGGGCAGCGGCGCGGCGGCGGTACCGGCATCCACCGGGGCATCGATCGTGCCAGTGGCGTCGGGCCCGCGCGGACGCAGGGCGGCGTCTGCCAGGCCTTCGGGCGGCTGCAGCGACGCATCGGTCAAGCCTTCGACCGGCGCAAGCTGGCATGGGGCGGGGTCCAGACCGAGTTCCCGCGATTCGGATACGGTAGCCGGCGTGACGGGCAGCGGCTGCACCGGCGCCAGCACCGAGATGCCCTCGCGTGCCGCCCGCTCGATCTCGAGCCACGCATAGGGGCTTTGTTCGGGGGCAGGAGCGGGATGAGCCGGCGCCGGGGCGCGTACCGCCGGCGCGGAGTCGACCGCGCTGTCGAAAGGGGCATCGGGTGTGGCACAAGCGCCCAGGGCCATGTTGCAGGCCAATACCCCCGCCAGCAAGGGGCGGGACACCCGCTTGCGCGGCAAGTTACGCATGGTCATAACACCAGACAGTGTAAAGACCGGAAGGCAAGGCATCTGTAAACGTTTTTAAACGGGCGCAAGGGTTCAGGCGATATTCTAGTGACCCCGCGCGCCGTCACGGTATATTTCAATCCATTTCCCGCCCCTTGCCGGCCGCCCCATCCCCGGCCACTATGGCAGACATGGACACCCCACATACCAAGCTGCTGGTCGTCGACGATGACCCCGCCTTGCGCCAACTGCTGGCCGACTACCTGAACCGGCACGGCTACGACACCCTGCTCGCGCCCGACGCCAGCGACCTGGCCGCCCGCATCGCGCGCTATGCCCCCGACCTGCTGGTGCTGGACCGCATGCTGCCGGGCGGCGACGGTGCCGATGCCTGTCGGCGCCTGCGCGAACAAGGCGAAGACATCCCGGTCATCTTGCTGACGGCCCGCGATGAAGCCGTGGACCGCATCATCGGCCTGGAGGCGGGCGCCGACGACTACCTGGGCAAGCCCTTCGACCCGCGCGAGCTGCTGGCCCGCATCGAGGCCGTGCTGCGCCGCAAGCGCGGGCCATCGGCCCTGACCAAAGACGCGCCGGTCAGTTTCGGCCCCTTCGTGTTCGATCCGGCCATGCGGCAACTGCTGCGCGAAGGCGAACCCGTCAAGCTGACCGGCGGCGAAATCAACTTGCTCGAAGCGCTGGTGCGCAACGCGGGCAAGCCCCTGTCGCGCGAACGCCTGCTGGCGCTGGCCCGCGACGACGACGGCGGCGAACGCAACGACCGCGCCATCGACATTGCCGTGCTGCGCCTGCGGCGCGCCATCGAAGACGACCCGAAGCAGCCCCGCTGGATCCAGACCGTCTGGGGCATCGGCTACCGGTTCTCGCCCTGACGGGCCCCGGTACGCATGAACCGCCTGACCCGTTTCCTGCTGCCGCGCTCGCTGCGGGCGCGCCTCATCCTGCTGGTGCTGGGTGCGGTACTGCTCGCCCAGGCCGCGACGCTGACCACTGTGTCGTATTACCGCCAGAAGTTCCTGGAAGACGTGGCCATCGGCTATATCGCCACCACCATCCGCACCCTGCGGGCAGCACTTTCGCAGATTCCCGCCGAAGAACGCGCCGATTTCGTGCGCAACGCCTCGCAGAACCAATGGCGGCTATGGTCGCGTACGCTGCCGGCCGAGGCCCGCCTGCAGCGCCTGAACCGTCCGGCCCCGCCCCCGTCGCCACGCCACGACGATGCCGGCCGGCACGACGACAACCGCGACAGCGAGGCGCAACGCCAGCGGCTGCGCGCCATGCGCGACAATCAGCCCGACGACATCCGGCGTGACCTGCGCGGGCCCATCCGTGAGCTGAACGACAGGCTCAACGACGGCACCCGCGTGGCGCTGTCGCATGGGCCCGAGCCCGAGATCTTCATTTCGCTGGCCCGCAACCCGGATACCGAAGATGCGCCACGCCTGCGCGAGTGGCTGGTCATTCCGCTGGAACGGCTCGACCCGCCGGTCGCCACGCCGCTGGTCGCCATCTGGCTGGGCGGCCTGGGCCTGGTGCTGCTGCTGGCGGTGGGTTTTTCCTGGCACATCACCCGCCCGCTGACCCGTTTGGCCGAAGCGGCCGACCGGCTGGCTGCCGGACAGCCGCAGCGCGTTCAGCCGTCCGGCCCCCAGGAAACACGTGCCCTGGGCAAACGCTTCAATGCCATGCTGGACGCACTGGCCGAATCCGATTCGGTGCGCCGCACCCTGCTGTCGGGCTTGCCGCACGACCTGAAAGGGCCGCTATCGCGGATGTGGCTGCGCATCGAAATGGCCGATGACCCGGCGCTGAAAGAAGGCCTGCGCAAAGACCTGCAAGACATGCAGCACATGGTGGATCAGTTCATCGGCTTCGTGCGCGGCACCGATCCGGCCGCCTACCGCTATGCCCCGCTGGCCCTGCCTGAATGGCTGGCCGACCGGGTAGGCGGCTGGCAAAGCACCGGCACCTCGATCACCCTGGACATGCCCGATGAAAGCATGATCGTCCAGGGCGATGCCGTGGCCCTGGGTCGGCTGCTGGACAACCTGATCGGCAACGCGCTGCACCATGGCGAACCGCCGGTGGATATCCGGCTGCACCGCGCTGATGACCAGGCCGTGCTCGAAATCGCCGACCACGGCCCGGGTATTGCCGCCGACCG
>DASPIV010000361.1:0-12090 GCA_035628955.1 Bordetella sp. | reverse complement strand
TGTGCTCGGCCATCATGTCGTCCAGCCAGGGGCCGAACACGTCCAGGAAGCGGTACTTGGCCTGCTGGCGCTCGTCGCCGCTGGATCCCGAGGGCAGGTAGGCGCTGATGACCGACAGGTCCTTCCAGTCGGCGCGGATGATGCGGCCTTCGGCATCGAATTCTTCACAGTTCAGCCCGGTCTGCACGCGTTCGGCACTATTGCGCAGATACATGCCCACGCCGCTGTAGCCCTTTTTCATGGCATGGCAGAAATGCCCGGTATAGCCGGGCGGATGCCGCAGGTCTTCGGTCAGGTCTTCGTCGGAAATCTTGATTTCCTGCAGGCAAAGCACATCGGCGCTGTGGGTCTGCATCCAGGGTTGCAAGCCTTTGCGAAAGGCCGAGCGGATGCCATTGAGGTTGATCGAGGTAATGCGCAGCACGACGGAACTCCTGAAAAGCGTCCGGCCAGCGCCGGTCCAAGCGCCGAATTTAACCGACTCGCCTACGGCTGGCGCAAGCCTGTCCGCGGTAGAGCGGGCGACGAAGGCAGCTAAAATGCCGTCTTTACTCGTTTTCCGGAAACCCCGTCGCATGGCCGCCGCTACCGCCACCTCTACCGACTTCGTCCGTTTCGCCCTTGACGAGGGTGTGCTGCGCTTTGGCAGCTTCAAGGTCAAGTCGGGCCGCATCAGCCCTTATTTCTTCAATGCGGGCCTGTTCAACAGCGGCGCCTCGGTGGGCCGGCTGGGGCAGTTCTACGCCCAGGCGCTGCTCGATTCGGGCCTGGCGTTCGACATGCTGTTCGGGCCCGCCTACAAGGGCATTCCGCTGGCCACGGCTACGGCCGTGGCGCTGGCCGGCCATCCGGCCATGCAGGGGCGCGACGTGCCGTTCGCGTTCAATCGCAAAGAAGCCAAAGACCACGGCGAGGGCGGCACCCTGGTAGGGGCGCCGCTGCAAGGCAAAGTGGTCAACATCGACGACGTGATCACTGCCGGCACCTCGGTGCGGGAATCGGTCGAGATCATTCGCGCCGCCGGTGCCGAACCGGCCGCCGTGCTCATCGCGCTCGACCGCCAGGAGCGCGCCGGGGCCGACGACGCCCTGTCGCCGCATTCGGCCGTGCAGGACGTGGCCAAGACCTACGGCATGCCGGTGGTCAGCATCGCGTCGCTGGCCGATATCCTGACCTTGCTGCAGCACGACGCGCAATTCGCCGGCAACCGCGATGCCGTACTGGCCTACCGGGCCAAGTACGGCATTCTGTAGGCCTTAATTGACGTTCATGCCTTCGGCCTTGAGCACGGGGGTCCATTTGTCGATTTCGGACTTCACCCATTTCTGCAGCGACTCGGGTGTCTGGCGTTCTTTGGACACGATTTCCGCGCCCAGGTCGGCCATCTTGCCGGTGAATGCCGCAGACTGCAGGGCTGTCTGCAGCGCTTTGTTGAACGTGGCAACCGATGCGGCTGGGGTGCCCGCCGGCGCGTAGATGCCATGCCACACCTTGACCTCGAAGCCCTTGAGCCCTTGTTCTTCCAGGGTGGGGGCGTCAGGCAGCTTGGAAATGCGGTCGTGCGTGGTGACGCCGTAGAACTTCACGTTGCCGGCCGCAATGTGCGGAATAGTCTGGGTGGTCTGGTCGCACAGCACATCGACCTGTTCGCCCAGCAGCGCCGCCATGGCGGGGCCCGTGCCCTGGTACGGGATCGTGGTGAACTTCACGCCCAGCGCCTGCTGCAGCAGCGAGCCGCATAGCTGCGACACGGCGCCGGGGCCGGCGTTGGCCAGGTTGATCTTGTCGGCGTTGCTCTTGGCGTACTGGATGAATTCCGCCATGTTGTTGGGCGGCAGGCTCTTGCGGCCCAGCAGCGTCATGGGCACGTCGACCACTTCGCCCACGTAGGCAAAGCTTTTCAGCGGATCGAACTTCAAGTTGGGATACAAGGCCGTGGCCGTGGCCATGCCGTTGTGGTGGATCAGGTAGGTGTAGCCGTCGGGCTCGGCGTTGGCCACGAAGGCCGCCGCCAGCGTGCCGCCCGCGCCGGTGCGGTTCTCGACCACGATGGGCTGCCCCAGCTCTTTGCTGAGTTCGCTGCCCAGGGTGCGTGCCACGACGTCGGTGGGGCCGCCCGCGGCAAAGGGTACTACCAGCGTGATCGGCCGGGTGGGGTAGTCGGCCGCGTGGGCTGCCGAGGCGACCGCAAATGCGATGGCCGTCAGGGCAGGCGTGAGCGCTTGGCGAAAATTCATCCTATCTCCTGGTGTGCGCGTGATATCCGGGATGGGCCTGCTGCGCGCAGGCACCCCGACGTTATTCTTCGCGAACCAGCGAGATCCGGCTATTCAGTTTTATGAAAGCTGGGATTTGAGCAGCCTGAAGCCGGGTAAACCCTGGTGCCGGGGCACCAGGGGCGGGCTTCAGCTGTCGAGCTTTTGCTTGAGCAGGTCGTTGACCTGTTGCGGATTGGCCTTGCCCCGGGCGGCTTTCATGATCTGGCCGACCAGCGAGTTGAACGCCTTCTGCTTGCCGGCGCGGTATTCGGCCACGATGGCCGGATTGGCCGCCAGCACGTCGTCGATCATGGCGCCTATGGCGCCGCTGTCGCTGATCTGTTTCAGGCCGCGCGCCTCGATGATGGCGTCGGGCTGGCCGCCATGCTCGCCGGCCCACATGGCCGCGAACACATCGCGGGCGATCTTGTTCGAAATGGTGCCATCGACGATACGGCAGATAAGGGCCGCCAGCGCAGGGGCCTGTACCGGCGCGTCGGCGATGTCTTTTTCTTCGCGGTTCAGGCTGGCGGCGACTTCGCCCATGATCCAGTTGGCCGCCTGCTTGGCCTGGCCGGCCGGCAACACCCGCGCCACCTCTTCGAAGTACGCCGACAGGCCGCGGCTGGCCGACAACTGGGCCGCGTCGTAGGCCGACAGGCCGTAATCACGCTCGAAACGGGCGCGCAGGTCCGCCGGCAGTTCGGGCATCCGGGCGCGCACCTGTTCGATCCATTCGGGTGAAATCACCAGCGGCGGCAGGTCGGGGTCGGGGAAGTAGCGGTAGTCGTGCGCGTCTTCCTTGCTGCGCATACTGCGGGTCTCGTCGCGGTCGGCGTCGTACAGGCGGGTTTCCTGCACCACCGTGCCGCCGTCTTCGATCAGTTCGATCTGGCGGCGCGCCTCGAACAGGATGGCCCGTTCCAGGAAGCGGAACGAATTGACGTTCTTGATTTCGGTGCGCGTGCCGAATTCTTGTTGGCCCATGGGGCGCACCGACACGTTGGCGTCGCAGCGAAACGACCCTTCCTGCATGTTGCCGTCGCAGATGCCCAGCCAGACCACCAGGCTGTGCAGCGCGCGCGCATAGGCCACGGCCTCGGCGGCCGAGCGCATTTCGGGTTCGGTCACGATTTCCAGCAGCGGCGTGCCGGCGCGGTTCAGGTCGATGCCGCTGGCGGGGGCGCCGCCGGCCAGCTCGAAATTGTCGTGCAGCGATTTGCCGGCGTCTTCTTCCAGGTGGGCTCGCGTCAGATTGACGGTTTTTTCTTGTTCGCCCACGAAGAACGTAAGGGTTCCGCCCAGCACCACCGGCAGCTCGTACTGGCTGATCTGGTAGCCCTTGGGCAGGTCGGGATAGAAGTAATTCTTGCGGGCGAAGACCGAACGCGGCGCCACCGTGCCGCCGACGGCCAGCCCGAAGCGGATGGCCCGCTCGGCTGCCCCGCGGTTCATCACGGGCAGGCTGCCGGGCAGCGCCAGGTCGACCACGTTGGCCTGCGTATTGGGCGCGGCGCCGAAGCGGGTGCTGCTGCCCGAAAATATCTTGGCGTCGGTGGAAAGCTGGGTGTGCGTTTCCAGGCCGATGACGATTTCCCAGTTCATTGCTCAGTGCCTTGCTGGCCGGGCACGCGGCGGTGCCAGTCGGTGACTTGTTGATAACGGTCGGCGATGGCCAGCAGGCGGCCTTCGTCGAAGTAGTTGCCGATGATCTGCAGGCCTACAGGGCGTGCCATGAGGCCGTCGCCAGCGCCGCCGGGCGCACTGAAGCCGCAGGGGATGGACATCGCCGGCAGCCCCGCCAGGCTGACGCCCAGGGTGTAGACATCGGCCAGCCAGTCGGCGGTGGGGTCGTCGCGATTGTCGCCCAGGTTCTTGGCCACGGTGGGGGCCACCGGGCCCATGATCACGTCGCACTGGCCGGCGTAGGCGCGCTGGAAGTCTTGCGCGATCAGGCGCCGCACACGCTGGGCCTGCAGGTAGTAAGCGTCGTAGTAGCCATGGGACAGCACGTAGGTGCCGATCAGTATGCGGCGCTTGACCTCGTCGCCGAAGCCTTCGGCGCGCGAACGGGCGATCATCTGGTTCAGGTCGGCGTATTCAGCCGCGCGGTGGCCGTAGCGCACGCCATCGTAGCGGGCCAGGTTGCTGGACGCCTCGGCCGGCGCGATCACGTAGTACGCCGGGATGGCCAGTTCGGTGCGCGGCAGCGACACCGCCACGCGCTGGGCGCCCAAGGCCTCGAACCGGGCCAGCGCGGCCTCGACCGCCGCGGCCACGTCGGGCGCCAGGCCGGCGCCGAAATATTCTTGCGGTACGCCGATGCGCAGGCCCTTCAGGGGCAGGCTGCCGGCCGTATCGTAGCCGGCTTGCGCGGCGTCGTAGGCGGCGCGGATCCGGCCCGGCACGTTGGGCGCGCCATCGCAGGTTTCCAGGCTGGTGGCATCGCTAGGGTCGAAACCGCTCATGGGGTCGAGCAGTTCGAGCAGGTCGCGGCTGCTGGGGGCCAGCGGGCCGGCCTGGTCCAGGCTGGAGCCGAACGCCACGATGCCGAAGCGCGACACGGTGCCGTAGGTAGGCTTGATGCCGCTGACCCCGCACAGGGCCGCCGGCTGGCGCACCGAGCCGCCGGTGTCGGTGCCCGTGGCGGCCGCCACCAGACGGGCCGCCACCGCCGCGGCCGAGCCGCCCGACGAGCCGCCGGGCACGGCCGCGGGGTCCCAGGGGTTGCGCACCGGCCCATAGGCCGAATTCTCGTTGGCCGAGCCCATGGCGAACTCGTCGCAGTTGAGCTTGCCCAGCGACACGGCGCCGGCGGCCTGCAAGCGCTGCACCACGGTGGCGTCGAAGGGGCTGGCGTAGCCCTCGAGCATCTTGCTGCCGGCGGTAGTGCGCCAGCCGCGGGTGACAAAGGCGTCTTTGTGGGCAATGGGCACGCCGGCCAGCGGCCCGGCCGTACCGGCCGCCAGGGCGGCATCGGCCGCGTCGGCCTGGGCCAGGGTCAGGGCCGGGTCGATGTGAAGGAAGCTGTTCAATGCGCTGGCGGCCTGGGTGGCGTCCAGGGCGCTTTGCGCCAATTCGCGGGCGCTGACCTGGCGCCGGGCAAGCGCGGCGCGCAGTTCGGCGATGCCGCCGAATTGGGTGTGCAGGGCGGAAGTCGTCATGGCTTACTCGATGACCTTGGGAACCAGGAACAGGCCGTCGCGGGCGTCCGGCGCGTTGGCCAGCAGCTCGGCCCGATGCGCTTCCGAGGCCGTCTCGGTGACGGCGTCGGGGCGCAGGCGCAGGGCGATGTCCTGGTGGGCCGACAGGGGGTGGGCCAGCGGCTCCACGCCCTGGGTATCGGCGGCCTGCAGCCGTTCGATCAGGTGAAGGATGCCGTTGAGTTCGTCCTGGGCGCGATTGCGCTGGTCGGGAGTCAATTCAATTCTGGCCAGCCGGGCAATGCGGGCCACGTCTTGTTCGTTGAGCGCCATGAGGGGAAGCAGAGAAAAATCGAAGAGGGGGCGGGCGGGTACGCAAGGCTTGGTTTTACACGGTCCGACCCTGTGACAAACCATGAATAGCCCGCATTTATGCGCTATTTCCGGTGAAATTATAAGTTATCATTCACGGTTTAATCGCTGCACTCGACCGGTGGGCCTGGCTTGCCGCCCGCCACCAGCAGTCCGGCCCTAATCTCCTGAATTTCGCTGAGCTCCCATGTTCGGATTCCTGCGCAGTTATTTTTCCAGCGATATGGCGATCGATCTCGGTACCGCCAACACGCTGATATACGTCCGGGGCAAGGGCATCGTGCTCGACGAGCCGTCGGTGGTCGCCATCCGCCATGAAGGCGGCCCGAATGGCAAGAAAATCATTCAGGCCGTCGGTCGCGAGGCCAAGCAGATGCTGGGCCGCGTGCCCGGCAACATCGAAGCCATCCGCCCCATGAAAGACGGCGTCATCGCCGACTTCACGGTGACCGAGCAGATGCTCAAGCAGTTCATCCGCATGGTCCACCCGCGCAACATGCTGGCGCCCAGCCCGCGCATCATCGTGTGCGTGCCCTGCGGCTCCACCCAGGTCGAACGCCGGGCCATCCGCGAATCCGCGCTGGGCGCGGGCGCCTCGCACGTGTACCTGATCGAAGAACCCATGGCGGCGGCCATCGGTGCCGGCCTGGCGGTGTCCGACGCCAGCGGCTCGATGGTGGTCGACATCGGCGGCGGCACCACCGAGGTCGCCGTGATCTCGCTGGGCGGCATGGTGTACAAGGGGTCGGTAAGGGTCGGGGGCGACAAGTTCGACGAAGCCATCGTCAACTACATTCGCCGCAACTACGGCATGCTTATCGGCGAACCCACTGCAGAACTCATCAAAAAAGAAATCGGTTCGGCGTTTCCCGGTTCCGAAGTACGCGAAATCGAGGTCAAGGGCCGCAACCTGGCCGAAGGCGTGCCGCGCAGCTTCACGGTTTCGTCCAACGAAATCCTGGAATCGCTTACCGATCCGCTGAACCAGATCGTTTCGGCGGTCAAGATCGCGCTGGAACAGACCCCGCCCGAACTGGGCGCCGACATCACCGACAAGGGTATTGCCCTGACCGGCGGCGGCGCACTGCTGCGCGACCTCGACCGCCTGCTCCAGGAAGAAACCGGCCTGCCGGTGGTGGTGGCCGAAGATCCCCTGACCTGCGTGGTGCGCGGCTGCGGCGAAGCGCTCGAACACCTTGAGAAGCTGGGCGCCATTTTCATCAACGATTAAGTCCGCCCCCGCCGGCCGGCGCCGGCTCGCCGGCGCTACCCGGCGCAGCGGTTTCGGGCTGACGCCTGGGTTCGGTATTCATGCAACGACAAGGGTCTCCACCGCTATTCAGGCGCGGCCCGCCGGCCGAAGTCCGGTTGGCCGTCCTGGTCGCCCTGTCGCTGGCCCTGCTGGTCCTCGATTCGCAATTCCACGTGCTCGAGCCCCTGCGGCGCGCCGTGGCAGTGGGCCTGTACCCGTTCCAGCGGGTCGTCATGGCGCCGCGCGACCTGGTCCAGCAGGTCAACGAGTGGTTCAATGCCGCCAACCGCATCCGCACTGAAAACGAGGCCCTGCAGCGCCAGCGCATCGAGCTGTCGCAGGTGGCGAGCCACGCCGCGCAGCTGGCCGCCGAGAACGCCCAGCTGCGACGCCTGCTGGGCGTCACCGACACGGTAGACCAGGCCGCCGTGGTGGTCGAAGTGCTGTACGAGCCGGCCAACAGCTTCCAGCAGCGGCTGGTGTTCAACAAGGGCAGCCAGGCCGGACTGGCCCCGGGCATGCCGGTCATCGACGAAGGCGGGGTGGTGGGCCAGATCGTGCGGGTTACCCCCATGGCGGCGGAAGCCGCGCTGGTAACCGACGAACGTGTGTCGGTGCCGGTGCAGGTGCTGCGCAACGGGCTGCGCCTGATCGCTTTCGGGTCGAATGCGCCGGGTCGCATCGAAGTGCGCTACCTGGCGGCCAATGCCGACATCAAAGAAGGCGATATCATCGTCACCAGCGGCGTCGGGGGGTTGTTTCCCGCCGGCCTGCCGGTGGCCAAGGTACTGACGGTCGAACGCGATACCGCATCGGGGTTCGCGCGTGCCATTTGCGAACCCCTGGCCCACCCCGAGCGCTACCGCCATTTCCTGGTGCTGCAGGTCGACGTGGCGCGCGCGCAATCAGATTTTCAAGAGGCCGATACCGGTGGATCGCAATAACCAGACGGCCCGCCAGAGCCCGCGCCGCCTGGGTACGCCCAGCAATGTGCGCCCCGAGCGCCTGTCGCGCCCGGCGCACGGGGCGTTTGTGTGGGGCACGCTGCTGCTGGCCTGGCTGTTGTCGTTGTTGCCCTGGCGGGTATGGGACGGCGCACCCGACATCCTGGCGCTGGTGCTGGCCTTCTGGTGCGTGCACGAGCCTCGCCGGGTCGGCCTGGTAGCAGCTTTCTGCTTCGGGTTGCTGATGGACGTGCACGATGCCAGCGTGCTGGGCGGGCATGCGCTGTCGTATACCTTGGTGGCCTATGGCGCGGTGGCGCTGCATCGCCGCCTGCAGCGCTTCGACCTCTGGAGCCAGGCCATGCACATGCTGCCGGTGTTCTTCGTGGCGCGACTGGTGCAGCAGATGGTGCTGGCATGGCTGGCCGGCAAATGGCCGGGCTGGGGCTGGACCCTGGGCGTATTGCTCACCGTGGCGATCTGGCCGCTGGCCGGCTGGGTACTGCACCTGCCGCAGCGCGGTACCGACGACGTCGAGTCGTCATCCGTCTAGGGCCTGGTTTTACGATAGGCCCCGCCAATGTTCGAGTTCAAAAAGACCGGCCAACAACAAAAGCATCGATTCAGATTGCGCGCCTGGGTAGGCGGCGTGTTCGCGCTGGCCTGCTTTGGCGTGCTGGTGGGCCGTTTCTGGTATTTGCAGGTAGACCGCTACGAAGGGCTGTCTGAACGCGCCGACCGCAACCGTATCGCGGTGGTACCCATCGCGCCGCGGCGCGGCGAGATCCTCGACCGCAACGGCCACGTGCTGGCGCGCAACTACCGCACTTATACGCTCGAAGTGATACCGGCCCAGGCCGGCGACGTCGATGCGCTGCTCGACCGCCTGACGCCCATTGTGTACATCAGCCCGGGCGATCTGCGCCGCTTCAAGCGCCGCGTGGTCGAGTCCAGCCGCTACGCCAGCCTGGTGCTGCGCAATAACCTGAACGAAACCGAGGCGGCCTGGTTCGCGGCCCACGCCTATGAGTTTCCGGGTGTCGAATTGCGGGCCCGCTGGGTGCGCGAGTATCCGCAGGGCGCCACGGCCGGGCACGTGGTGGGCTACATCGGCCGCATTGCCGACAACGACATCGAGGCCCTGGAAAACGCCGGCCAGCTAGGCAACTATCGCGGCACGGATGTCATCGGCAAGAAGGGCATCGAGAAAAGCTGGGAAGAGCAATTGCATGGCCAGACCGGCGTCGAAGAGGTCGAGGTCACCGCCAGCGGACGCCCGGTGCGCACGCTGCGCCGTATCGACCCGGTGCCCGGCTCGGACATCATGTTGTCCATCGACCTCGAGTTGCAGCGCATCGCCGAAGAAGCGTTCGGGACCCAGCGCGGCGCCCTGGTGGCGCTGGATCCCGATACCGGCGAAGTGCTGGCCTTCGTGTCGCAGCCATCGTTCGACCCGAATTTGTTCATCGACGGCATCGACGTCGAGAACTGGCGCCTGCTGAACGAATCGCCCGACCACCCCCTGATCAACCGGCCGCTGTACGGTACGTATCCCATCGGCTCGACCTACAAGCCTTTCGTGGCGCTGGCCGCGCTGGAACTGGGCGTGCGCAGCGCTACCGAGCGCATCTCCGATCCCGGCTACTACGAGTTCGGCGGCCAGCGCTTCCGCAACGCCGGCGGCGCCGCCTATGGCATGACCGACATGCACCGCGCCATCGTGGTGTCGTCGGATACCTATTTTTATTCGCTGGGTCCGGAAATCGGCGTGAACGCGCTGCACGATTTCTCCAAGCAATTCGGCTTTGGCCAGATCACCGGCATCGACCTCGACGGCGAGCGCGCCGGCGTGCTGCCGTCCACTGAATGGAAGCGCAAGGCATACAAAGAACGCGAGCGGCAGCGCTGGTATGCCGGCGAGACGATCTCGGTGGCGGTGGGGCAAGGCTACAACTCGTTCACGCTGCTGCAGTTGGCGCAGGCCACTTCTACGCTGGCCAACAGCGGCGCCTACCGGCGGCCCCATCTGGTGCATGCGGTACGCGACACCCGTACCGGCGAGACCAGCGTGACACCCTCGGCGCCGCAGTATCGCATTCCGCTCAAGCAGCAGAACGTGGACCTTATCAAGGCGGCCATGGCCGATGTGGTCCGCGCGGGCACGGCACGGCGCGCGTTCGCCGGAGCGCCGTACCAGGCCGCCGGCAAAACCGGCACTGCCCAGGTGTTCAGCCTGCGCGGTGCGCAGTACCGGGCCAGCGAACTCGACGAGCGCCTGCGCGACCACGCGTTGTTCATGGGCTTTGCGCCTTACGACCGGCCGCGCATCGCGGTGGCGCTGCTGGTCGAAAACGCCGGCTGGGGCGCCAGCGTGGCCGCGCCCATTGCCCGCAAGGTGTTCGACTACTGGCTGGCCAAGACGGCGCCGGCCGCGCCCACGCTGCCAGCCGCCGCGCCGTCCGCCGGGGCCGGCACGGCCGCGGCAGGCTCACCTGCCGCGCCGGTGGCCGAGCAGGCGCAGCCGGCACCAGCGCCCACTCCCGCGCCTGCGCCCACGCCGGCGCCCAGGCCACGGCCGGCTCCCAAGGCCACCGCCGCGCCCAAGCCGCCCGCCGCGCCGGCGCGGCGTACTCCATCTACCGCGCCGGCTTTGTCCGACCTGACCGACCTGTTCGAGTCGTCTGCCACCGGAGTCAAGCCATGAAACGCCTGGGCGCTATGCTGGCTCGTGTATTTCTTGCGTTCGACTGGCCGTTGCTGGTCATCCTGATGCTGTTCGCCGGGCTGGGCCTGACGGTCATGCACTCGGCGGTTGGCAGCACCGACTGGCGCTTCGCCGAGCAGTCGCGCAATTTCCTGATCGCCTTTTGCGCCATGTGGGTGGTGGCGCTGGTACCGCCCAAGATGCTGATGCGGCTGGCCCTGCCGTTCTATGCGGTGGGCGTGGTGCTGCTGCTGGGCGTGGAGTTCTTCGGTGAAACCAGCAAGGGGGCCACGCGCTGGCTGGACCTGGGCATCACGCGCATTCAGCCGTCTGAAATGCTGAAGATCGCGGTGCCCTTGATGCTGGCCTGGTATTTCCAGCGCCATGAAGGCGAGGTGCGCATCCGCGACTTCCTGGTGGCGGCGGCGATGCTGGCGGCCCCGTTCGGCTTGATCGTGCTGCAGCCCGACCTGGGCACGGCGCTGCTGGTGTTCGGCGCCGGCTTCTGCGTCATCTACTTTGCCGGCTTGTCGTTCAAGCTGCTGGTGCCGCTGACGGTGATCGGCATCCTGGGCATCGGCACCCTGATCTACTACGAAGACACCTTATGCCAGTCCGGCGTCGACTGGGTGGTGCTGCACGACTACCAGAAGCAGCGCGTATGCACGCTGCTCAACCCCAGTTCCGATCCACTGGGCAAGGGCTTTCACACGATCCAGTCGATGATCGCCGTGGGGTCGGGCGGCCTGTACGGCAAGGGCTACATGCGCGGCACCCAGACGCACCTGGATTTCATCCCCGAGCGCACCACCGATTTCATTTTCGCCGTGTACGCCGAGGAATTCGGCCTGTACGGGGGCGTGGCCATGCTGGTGCTGTACGCGTTGCTGATCGCGCGCGGCCTGACCATCGCCATGCGGGCCTCGTCGCAGTTCGGCCGCTTGCTGGCCGGTGCGCTGACGATGATGGTGTTCATCTATGTCTTCGTCAACGTCGGGATGGTGACCGGCATTCTGCCCGTGGTGGGCGTGCCCTTGCCGTTCATGAGCTACGGCGGGACGGCGCTGTTCACCATGGGGATTGCGTGCGGGATATTGATGAGTATCTCGCGGCATCGGGGGGAGCAGTCCTAGCGGGTTGAAGGTTCTTGTGGTTCTGGGACGTCGATCACTGGGTGCGGTGGCGAGTAGGCGCGCAAGGCCTCTTCAAAATAACCTACAGCACGGCCCTCAGGTGTTCATCCAGGTGCACGGTCGGTGTCACGCGCCATCCGCTCTGGGCGTAGCGCAGCCAGCGTCCCAGGACCAAGTGCGTCAGCAGGCTGGCGTGTGCGCTGATGTTGGCGTCCGGGGCCAGGTCGCCGTCGCTGACAGCCACGCGCAACGATTGCTTCAACGATGCTTCGATGCGGTCGTTG
>DASPIV010000360.1:0-8798 GCA_035628955.1 Bordetella sp. | reverse complement strand
TCTCGGTATTGGGCACGCTGGCGCAACCCTGGCCACCTTTCCATGTACCCGATATCGACTGGGGCAAGCTGCCCGAACTGGTGGGCCTGGCGTTTGCGCTGTCCATCGTGGCCCTGGCCCAGTCCATTTCCATTGCCAAAGTGGTGGCGGCACGATCGGGCCAGGCCATCGATGCCAACCGCGAATTCATCGGGCAGGGCCTGTCGAACATCGTGGGTGGATTCTTCTCTTCCTATTTGTCCTGTGGCTCGCTGAACCGGTCGATTCCCAATTACGAAGGGGGCGCGCGCACTCCCCTGGCAGCGGTGTTCGCGGCGGCGCTGCTGATCGTGCTGGTGATGGTCAGCGCCCCCTTGCTGGCCCTGATTCCGCACGCGGCGATCGCGGGCCTGCTGCTGCTGGTGGCATGGAACCTGCTGGAACTGCCGCGCTGGCGGTATGTCGCGCGCGTGCAGCGCAACGAATGCATGATTGCCCTGGCCACGCTGGTGGCGACCGTGACCATCCGCATGGAAGTCGCGATTTTGCTGGGCACGCTGCTGTCGCTGATGGTGTACCTGCATCGCACTTCGCATCCAGCCATGCGCGCCATGGGTTTTGACGCACGCGATCCCGATCGTCATTTCGCCGTGCTGGAAGGCCTGCCCGATGCCTTGCCCGAATGCCCCCAGCTGAAGCTGTTGCGCATGGAGGGCTCGGTGTATTTCGGGGCCGTGGCGCATGTTGCCGACCGCCTGCAGGCCATACGCACGGCCCCCGACGCGCCGCGCCACCTGCTGGTCATGGCCAAGAGCATGAATTTCATCGACCATGCCGGCGCGCTGGTATGGGAAGACGAACTGCGCAAGCGGCGCGAGGCCGGCGGCGACCTGTATTTCCACCGGCCGCGGCCCGAAGTCATGCAGACGTGGCGGCGGCTGGGCTTTATCGATCGCCTGGGCGAAGACCATGTCTTTCCGGACAAGCACACCGCCATCGCGGATATCTACCAACGGCTCGATCCGGATATCTGTGCAGCCTGCACCGCCCGCATCTTTCGCGAGTGCGGTCCGCTGGGCCATGCGGGGCAGCGCCCCTCGTGCGCCGACAGGCCGGCCCCGCGGGAGCCCGATGCCTGACAGCGAAATGGCGAGGCCCACTGCCCACGGGGGTGTCTGCCACCCTGCGGGTGTCGATACCTGGCTCGTCGGAAGTCAGGTGTCCGGGTGCAGCGGCTCGTTGCCCAGGTAGGCAGCCTTGACGTGGGCGTTGGCCGCGATGGCCGCCGGCGAGTCTTCGGCCAGCACCTGGCCACGCACCAGTACCACGATGCGGTCGGCGTGCTGGAACACTACGTCCAGACTATGTTCGGTAAACAGCACGGCGATGCGGCGTGTGTCGGCCAGGTCGCGAACCAGGCGCATCAGGGCGTGGCGTTCGCTGGCGGCCATGCCGGCGGTGGGTTCGTCCATGAGCAGCAGGCGCGGCGAGTGCGCCAGGGCCATCGCCAGTTCCACGCGCTTGACGTCGCCATACGCCAGCTCGCCGCAGGGGCGCTGCGCCAACCCTGCCATGCCGACCTGCTCCAGCAGGGCCAGCCCTTCTTCGGCGCCATAGCGCTCGGCGCGGCGCCAGCCGTCGTACAGCTTGCGATCGCGCGCCAGCAAGGCGGTTTGCACGTTTTCCTGGGCGCTCATCGAACGGAACGTTGCGGCAGTCTGGAAAGTGCGGCCCACGCCGCGGCGCCAGATCTGCTCGGGCCGCAGGCCGACCAATTCGTGTCCGTCCAGCAGCACCGATCCGGCATCGGGCCGCATCTGGCCGCTGATCGCATTGAAGCAAGTGGATTTGCCGGCGCCATTGGGCCCGATGAGTGCCAGCATGTGGCCGGCCGCGAGCGAGAACGAGACATCGTCCAGAGCGTGGATGCCGCCGAACGATTTGCGCAGGCCGCGCACCTGCAGCAGGGGCTGACTCATGGGCGGCCCCCCCGGCGCTGTGCGATGCCGGCCAAGCCATCGGGGCGCGCCATGACCAGCGCCAGTATCGCCAGGCCCAGCACCGCGTGCCAGTATTCGGTCAGGCGCGCGGCCGTGTCCTGCAGCCAAGTGTAGGCGGCCGCGCCGGCCAACGGGCCCGCCAGGGCCTGCACGCCGCCCAGCAGCACCATTACCAATCCATCGACCGAACGGCCCACGCCCAGCACGTCGGGGGCAATACTGCCCTTGGAGAACGCGTACAGCGAACCCGCCAGTCCGGCAGCCAGCGCCGCCGCGGTAAATCCTGCCCATTGGATGCGCTGCACATTGATGCCGATGGCTTGCGCGCGCAGGGTCGAATCGCGCGCGCCACGCAGTGCATAGCCCAGCGGCGAGAACACCAGGCGCCGCAGCCAGACGATACCTGCCACACACAGGACCAGGCTGGCGTAGTAGTACGCCGGCCCGCTGGACAGCCAGTCGGACGGCCACAGGCCGATCAGCCCGTTGCTGCCGCCGGTGACGCCATCCCATTGGTACACCAGCGCCCACAGTATCTGCGCGCAGGCCAGGGTCAGCATGGCCAGGTAGACGCCGGATAGCCGCACGCAGAGCCAGCCGAACAACAAGGCGCCCAGGGCGGCGGCCAGTGGTCCGGCCAGCAGCGCGGCTTCCATGGGCAGGGCGGCCAGTTTCAGCAGCAAGGCGGCGCCATAGGCGCCCAGTCCGAACCAGGCGGCGTGCCCGAACGAGGTCATGCCGGCGGGCCCGATCAGGAAATGCAGGCTGGCCGCGAACAAGGCGGCGATCAGGATTTCGGTGAAAAGCACGGTCAGGTAGGGCCAGGCCGCATCGGCCAGCGGCAAGGCCAACAGCGCCAGCAACAACCCCGCATAGCCCAGGCGCACCCGGCGCGAAGCCGGTGCCAGCGGCTGCGCCGCCGCGGCAGTGGTGCCGGACGGATCGGGCGGCTTGCCCAGCAGACCCCAGGGGCGCAGCACCAGCACGATGGCCATGACGGCGAATTCGGCGACCAGGGTCAGCTTGGATAAATTGAATGTCCATGGTCCGATCTGCGTCTGGCCCGCATACACGAACACGGCCTTGGCCAGGCAGATCAATAGCGCGGCCAGGAATGCGCCCGGTACCGAGCCCAGCCCGCCCACCACTACCACCACGAAGGCGCTGGCGATGATTTCCAGATCGAGGCCCAGCGTGGCGGGCGTGCGCGGCGCGGCCATGGCGCCGCCCAGCCCGGCCAGCAATGCCCCCAGCGCGAAGGCCGACGTGAACAGCCAGGCCTGGTTGACGCCCAGCGCCGCCAGCATGCTGCGATTTTCGGCCGCGGCCCGCAGCAGCCGCCCCCAGCGCGTACGCATCAGCAACAGCCACAACAGGCCCAGCACGACCGGGCCCAGTGCGATCAGCAGCAGGTCGTATTGAGGAAAGCGCCGACCCAGAATCTGCACGGCGCCGTCCAACCCGGGCGCGCGGGCGGCGAACAGGTCGGTGGGGCCCCACGACGCCAGCGCCGCGTCGCCAATGACCAGTACCAGCGCAAACGTGGCCAGCAGTTGAAAGAGCTCGGGAGCACGGTAGATGCGCCGCAGCACCAGTACTTCGATGGTGGCGCCCAGCAGGCCCACGGCCAGCGCCGCCAGCGGCAGCGCCACCCAGTAACCCAGCGCCGAGCCGCCCAGCCAATGGGTCAGGGTCCATGCCAGGTAGATGCCCAGCATGTAGAACGACCCGTGCGCGAAGTTGACGATGCGGGTAACGCCGAAAATCAGCGACAACCCGGCTGCCACCAGGAACAACGCGCTGGCTTCGGCCAGGCCGTTGAGCAGTTGCAGCAGCAGGCCGGTCAGGTTCATCAGGGCGCGGGGCGCAGTTGCCGCACGTACTGGTCGGGCGGCTGCAGGCGGCTGCCGTCCAGATAGGCGAAGTCTTTCATGATGCCCTGGCCGTCTTGCAGCGCGGTCACGCCCACGTAGACACCCATGGTGGATTGATGGTCGATGGCGCGGTAAGTGACGGGGCCGAAGGGCGTGTCGACCTGCAGGCCGGCAAAGGCGTCGACCAGCTTTTCGGTGTCGGTGGTGCCGGCCCGCTTGATGCCGGCCGCGATCGACATCAGCGATGCGTAGCCCACCACCGAACCGACCTTGGGCGATTCGTTGTAGCGCTTGCGATAGGCATCGGCAAAGGCCTGGTGTTCTGGCGTGTCGATGGCATACCAGGGATAGCCGGTGACGATCCAGCCAGCCGGACTGTCTGCGCCCAGTGGTTCAAGGTATTCGGGTTCGCCGGTCAGTACCGACACGACCGCGCGGTTTTCGAACAGGCCGCGCGTATTGCCTTCGCGCACGAATCGGGTCAGGTCGGCCGCGAACAGCACGTTGAAGATGGCATCGGGCTTGGCGTCGGCCAGCGCCTGCACCACCGCGCCGGCGTCGATCTTGCCCAGCGGCACGGCTTGTTCGGCCACGAACTCGATGTCGGGCTGGAACGAGGTCATCATGGCCTTGAAAGTAGCCACGGCAGACTGGCCGTATTCATAGTTGGGATACACCAGCGCCCAACGCTGCTTGCGCAGCGCCAGAGCCTTGGGGGCCAGCGCCGCGACATGCATCCAGGTGGACGGACGCAGCCGGTAGGTATAGCGGTTGCCGTCTTGCCAGGTGATCTTGTCGGTCAGGGGTTCGGCCGCCAGGAAGAACACCTTGCGCTGCCTGGCGAAATCGGCCAGCGCCAGGCCGGTGTGCGACAGGAAGCCGCCGAACAACAGATCAACCTTTTCGCGGGTGATCAGCTCTTGTGCGGCGCGTACCGAATCGCCGGGGTTGCCGTTGTCATCGCGCCAGATCACTTGCAGGGGGCGCCCCAGGACGCCGCCTTGCGCATTGACCTGTTCCAGCGCCAGTTGCCAACCCTTTTTATAGGGGTCCAGAAAGGCGGGAATAGCCTTGTAGCTATTGATCTCGCCGATACGAATGGGCGGCGCGTCGTTCTTGGCTTGGGCCGTGGGCAGCATGGCCAGCGCGGCCGCGAATGCGGCGGTGCGCAGCAGGGTCAGAGTACGGAGCATGGCAGTCGGGCGGAGCGCGTGTAGTGGCGTGGGCGAACGGAAAGCGGACGAAAAAAAACGGCCCCGCCATAAGCAGGGCCGTATAACTATACCCAAAACCCGCTGGATTACTTCAGCTTGGTTTCTTTGTAGTCGACATGCTTGCGAGCGACCGGATCAAATTTCTTGATCAGCATCTTCTCGGGCATGTTGCGCTTGTTCTTGGTAGTCGTGTAGAAGTGGCCCGTGCCGGCGGTGGACTCGAGCTTGATTTTTTCGCGGATACCTTTGGCCATGTCGTGCTCCTAGATGTCGATGAGGGCGGGCCGGATTAGGCCAGTTCGCCGCGGGCGCGCAGATCGGCCAGGACGGCGTCGATGCCGTTCTTGTCGATGGTGCGGATGGCCTTGGCGGAAACACGCAGGCGAACCCAGCGGTTTTCGCTTTCGACCCAGAACCGGCGCGATTGCAGGTTGGGCAGGAAGCGACGCTTGGTCTTGTTGTTAGCGTGCGAAACGTTGTTGCCCGTCATCGGGCCTTTGCCAGTTACTTGGCATACGCGTGCCATGATATTACCTCTAAGTATTCTGGCCGCGCATGGGGAAGGAAAGACAGGTGGTGGGCCAGTAGTAGAGTGGCCCGTGCTTATACCCGCTGCCTGCCACCCTATACACGGGATGGGGTCAAAAGTGGCAGCTACAAAGCATAGTAAGCTGCTCACGGGAAAACTTTAAGTGAAGCTCACCATTCTAATACGAAATACGTAGAAAAATCAAGCGCCCGCGCGCGCCGGGCTGCGGGCGATGCGGCCGCACAGCCACGACAGGCAGGCGCAGCACGCCAGCACGGTGGCCAGGGGCAGGGGGCCGGCGGCCTGCCAGGCACTGACTACGAAGCCCGCCACGGCGCTGCACGACAACTGCAGCGTACCCAGCAATGCCGAGCCCACGCCCAGCCGCGTGCCTTGTTCGGACAGGGCCAGCGCCGCCGAATTGGGGTTCACGAAGCCCTGGCTGAACATATAGCCGATCAGGCAGGCCATCAGCAGCGGCAGGGTCATCAGGCCGGCCAGCGCCAGTGCCAGCGCCGCCAGGCTGGCCAAGGCCAGTGCATTCAGGGCGCCGCGCTGCAGTTGCAGCGGAGTATGGGTGCGCAGTAGCCGCGCGCTGATCTGCGACCCGACGATCAGCCCCGCGGCGTTGGCGCCAAACAACAGTCCGTAATGTTGCGGATCGATGCCGTAGAGCTCGATGAACAGGCGCGGCGAACTGATGATGTAGGCGAACATACCCGCCTGGCCGAAGCCCCCGGCCAGGCTGTGCGCCATGAAGCCGCGGTGCCGCACCAGGGCCGCATAATTGCGTGCGATCGAGGCGGCGCGCAGCGGCTGTACGCGGTGCGGCGCCAGGGATTCCCGCATGATCAGGGCGGTGGCCGCCAGCGTGGCCACGGCGCCGGCCGCCATCAGCCAGAACAGGCTGCGCCAACCCATCACGAGCAGCAATTGTCCGCCGGCCAGCGGTGCCAGGATGGGTGCCAGCCCCATGATCAGCATCAGCAGCGACATGGCGCGGGCGGCATCCTGGGTTTCGTAGTGATCGCGGATGACCGCGCGCGGGATCACCACGCCGGCCGCTCCGCCCAGCGCCTGCACCACGCGGCACAAAGTCAGGACTTCGATGCTGGTGGCCAGGGCGCAGCCCAGCGAGGCCACCGCGTACAAGGCCAGCCCTGCCAGCATGGGTTTCTTGCGCCCATAGCGGTCGGCCAGCGGGCCGTACACCACCTGTGCCATGGCCAGGCCGATCAGGTAGGCCGCCAGCGTGCGTTCGACGTCGCCGCGCGGCACTTGCAGGCTGTCGGCGATGGCCGGGAAGGCCGGCAGATACATGTCGATGGAGAACGGGCCGATGGCCGTCAGCATGCCCATCAGGACAAGCCAGCCGGGCAGGCTGCGGGATAAGGATTGCGGTAGCATGAGGCGGGGGATAGACCTGTGCCGCCGGGGGCAACGGCAATCGGCGGCAAGCCGACGACTTTAGCACGGGTGGTGGGGCCTTACGGCTTGCAATCGTTTCCGATAAAGTTGCCGGGTTCTTTCATGTCGGGGAGAAGCTGTGAATCCTTTGCTGTCTGTTGTAGAACGCAAATTGCAGTCCTTGCCGGTCACCGTGCAAATGGAACTGCCCGATGGAACCGTGGTCGGCCCGGCCGACCCGCAAGTGCGTTTCGTGGCCCGAGACAAGGCCGCGCTGGCGCACTTGGCCGAAGGTTCCGTCGGCGTGCTGGGCCAAGACTACGTCGAAGGCCGTATCGATATACAAGGCAACATGCGCCACGTCATGGCGGCGGCTTCGGCGCTATTGCCCGGATCGCCGGTCGACGCGGCCCGCGGGGGCTGGCTGACCGAACTGGTGCGCAGGGTCATCTCGGTCTGGCGGCACTCTATCGAGCGCGACGCCAGGCAGATCGAATTCCATTACGACCTGTCCGATGACTTCTATGCCCTGTGGCTGGACCCGCGCCGGGTGTATTCCTGCGCCTATTACCGCACGCCGGACATGAACCTGGCGCAGGCGCAAGAGGCAAAGCTGGACCATATTTGCCGCAAGCTGCGGCTGCAGGCCGGCGAGCGCTTCCTGGATGTGGGGGCGGGCTGGGGTGGGCTGTTGCTGTGGGCGGCCGAGAATTACGGGGTGGACGGCACCGGTATCACTCTATCGCGCAACCAGCATGCCTATGTGAACAAGCTGATCCAGGAAAAGGGCCTGTCCGGCAGGGTGCGGATGGAATTGCTCGACTACCGCAAGCTGGACGAATCGCAGCCCTACGACAAGCTAGCCTCGGTGGGTATGTTCGAGCATGTGGGCAGGGCGCAATTGCCCGGCTATTTTGCCAAGCTGCGCCGCCTGGTCAAGCCGGGCGGGCTGATCATGAACCACGGCATCACCGCCGCCGGGCTGTACAACGGCGAATTGGGCAGCGGCATGGGCGAATTCATCGAAAAGTACATTTTCCCCGGCGGCGAGCTGACCCACATCAGCAGCGTCATGGAAGCCGTGACCAACGGCGGGCTGGAAGCGGTAGACGTGGAAAACCTGCGGCCGCATTATGCCCGTACCCTGTGGGCCTGGAGCGATGCCCTGGAGGCCCGGCTGGCCGATGCCGCCCAGGTGCTGAAAGGCGAGCAGGGCGCTCGGTCGCTGCGTGCCTACCGGCTGTACCTGGCCGGCTGCGCCATGGCATTCGAGCACGGCTGGATCGCCCTGCATCAGATCCTGGGCACCAGTCCTGCCGCAGGCGGCCGGGCCGACGAACTGGACAACCCTCCCGATCTGGCCTATCCGTGGCGGCGTACCTATATGTACGCTGAGCGCTGAACGGCTATTGGGGGATATTGTCAGCTGTCTGGCTCCCGTCAGGGTGCCTGGCCCCCGCTGTGGGCGGAAGGCATGGCCAAGGCCCGGTGTCTGACGGGAGTCAGACGCCGGCTTTCTGCTTCCGACATCCCCGGGCGGGCGCGAAGGAGGCGAGGCTATCAGACCTTGCCCATTGGAAACTATAAGAAACCAAATATTTCATTACCATGCTGCGCTGCAATGCCCGCCCTGCGGGGCTGTGCCGCCCGGGGATCGGTAATTTCCCTAGGCAATTCTTGCCCATTTGTATCAAAACTTATCAGTCTTGTGGTTGGTCGGCATTGCAAAATCGGCTAAGATGCCGGCTTCTTCATTTAGTTTCTTTCAATTTACTGTCAGTTCGTCGTTGGCTCT
>DASPIV010000359.1:0-7081 GCA_035628955.1 Bordetella sp. | reverse complement strand
ACCGCCGGTACCGGGACAGCGCCGCCGGCCGCTATGCGCATACGCTGGATCCCCGCACCGGCCGGCCCATCGACAACGGCGTGGGCTCGGTCACGGTCGTCCACAAGAGCTGCATGCAGGCGGATGCGCTGGCCACCGCGCTGACCGTGCTGGGCGAACGAGACGGGCTGGCCTATGCCCACCATCATGGGCTGGCCGCGCTTTTCATCGTGCGCGATGCACGGCGATGGCGGCTGGCCGCCAGCGACGCCTTCGCCGCTATCGCCAGCGCTTGAGCCGCAGTTGATGACCCCGCGCCTGATCGCCGCTTGCTGCGCCATTGCCTTATGGCTGCTGCTGTGCCTGTGGGCGCGGCGCCAGGCGCGCCGGCGCGCGGCCCGGCAAGCCCAGGCCGCGCGCGATGTGCACGCGCCCAGCGACGGGCATGCGGTATTGGTGGCTCACGCCAGCCAGACCGGCCAGGCCGAGGCACTGGCCCGGCAGACAGCCGAATCGCTGCGGTTGGGCGGCCTGCAGGCGCGCGTGGCCGCGCTGGGCCAACTGGACCTGGCCGCACTGCGCGGCTATGCCCGGTTATTGGTGGTGGCCAGCACCTATGGCGAGGGCGACCCGCCCGATAGCGCCGCGTTCTTCGCCGACACGCTGATGGCCGGGCAAGGCACGGGCACCGCCACGCTGGAGGGCCTGGGCTATGCCGTCCTGGCACTGGGGGACAGCGGCTATCGCCACTTCTGCGGCTTCGGCCGGCGGCTCGATGCCTGGCTGCGCGGGCGCGGCGCGACGCCGCTGTTCGACCGTGTCGAGGCGGACAACGCCGATCCGGCCGCCTTGCGGCATTGGCAGCATCACCTGGGCCTGCTGGCCGGCCGCAGCGACTTGCCCGACTGGGAAACGCCCGCCTACCAGCCCTGGCGGCTGGCGCAACGCACTTTGCTGAACCCCGGCAGCCAGGGCGGGCCCTGCTTTCATCTGATCCTGGCCGCGCCCGCTGGCAGCGCACCCGACTGGCAGGCGGGCGATATCGCCGAAATCGGCCCGCGCGACGCGCGCGGAGGCGCCCTGCTGCCGCATCGCGAATACTCGGTCGCATCCTTGCCGGCCGATGGCGCCGTCCACCTGCTGGTGCGGCAAATGCGCAGCCCCGATGGCCGGCTGGGCCTGGGCAGCGGCTGGCTGACCCACACGGCGCAGGTGGACGACATCATCGACCTGCGCCTGCGGTCCAATCCCAACTTTCATCCGCCCGTGGATGCGCGGCCATTGCTGCTGGTGGGCAACGGCACCGGGCTGGCCGGGCTGCGTGCCCTGTTGAAGGCGCGCATCCAGGCGGGCCGGCATCGCAACTGGCTGGTGTTCGGCGAACGCCAGGCCGCGCACGACTGGCTGCTTCACGGCGAGATCGACGCCTGGCTGGCCCAGGGCCGCCTGCAGCGCCTGGACGCCGTGTTCTCGCGCGACACGCCAGGGCGCGGCTACGTGCAGCACGCCCTGCTGGACGCGGCCGACACGGTGCGCGCCTGGGTCGCGGACGGGGCCGACATCTATGTGTGCGGCAGCCTGCAAGGCATGGCGCAGGGCGTGGACGAGGCGCTGGCGCAGATACTGGGTTCCGATGCCCTGGCCGCGCTGCGCCGCGACAACCGCTACCGGCGCGACGTCTACTGAAGCCGGCGCCGGCAAGGCGCGCTGCACGGCACGGCATTCGCCGGCCTTACTGGGGCAAGGTGGCCAGCAGCCGCTGCGGCAACGAATAGTTGTCGATATGGTTGCGAAACGCCGCGATGAACAAATCTTCGGCCGTGCTGCGGTGCGCGTCGCCGTGCCACAGAAGGTGCAGGTCCGCGGCGCACACGCCTTCTCCCGGTGGCAAGCGCCACAATCTGCCTTCCGCCAGATCGGCCTGCACACTGTGTTCGGGCAGGCAGCCTATGCCGAAGCCCGCCACCAGTAAACGCTTGACCTCGTCGTGTTGCGACGAAGTGGCGACGATACTGCCCGAGAACCCCCGCTGATCGCGAAAAATCGTCAAGGGCGACAGGCTGTCGCCCAGTGCATCGCTGGCGAACGAAACGAAGTCCTCGTTGAGTAAATCTTCCATGCGGATGTCCGGGCGTCCGAACAGGGGATGGTGCTTGCCGCAGAACAAGGCATAGCGCTGTTGCAGGAAGAGCTTGTGATCCAGGCGCTTGGGTATCTGCCGGCACAGGGCGATGCCGGCCGTGGCGCCGCGCTGCTGCAGCACGTTGACGATCTCGCTGCTGGGCAGCACGTCCAATTGCACCTCGATGCGCGGATGCGCGCGATGAAAGCGTACCCAGAACTCATCGTAGACCGCCGAATGTATGCGGCTGGCAACGAGCAGGTGGATCCTGCCCACCGCCTGCTCTTCGGCTTGCGCCACGTCGTTGACGAGCTGGGACACATTCCCATGGATGGCCTCGGCGGCCTGGCGCACCTCTTCGCCGGCCCGCGTGATCGCGAACCTGGCGTGATGCCGCTCGATCAGCCGGCGATCCAGCTGCTGCTCCAGGCGGCGCAGCGCCTGACTGACCGCGGACTGGGTCACATGCAATTTGATAGCAGCACCACTAATACTGCGCTCTTGAGCAATCACCAGGAAGGTACGCAGCAGATTCCAGTCGAGACGATCTCCCATGCGGGCAGTGATCCTTGGAAAAAGCGGATTTTCTTTCATAACACCCTGATAGATAAGGAACCCGCGGCATACGCGGCGGGCAGGTCCGGCCGCGGCCGCCGCGACGGCAAGACATTAATTGTACTTAAGTCTGTGATTAGAAAACAGAAATTGACGGTAGGCCGCCCTACAGGCGATAAAGCGGCCATCAAGGCAGAATGCCCAAGGAAAAAAGCGTGAGCAGTCTCGTTCAAACACCAAGCACCAAGCAACCTGTGCGGGCCGCGGCCGCGGCATTCATCGGCACCACCATCGAGTGGTACGACTTCTACATTTATGCAACCGCCGCAGCTCTGGTTTTTGGCAAGGTGTTCTTTCCGACCGCCGACCCGTTCGTCAGCACAATGGCCTCATTCGGCACCTTCGCGGCAGGGTTTCTGGCCCGGCCGCTGGGCGGCCTGGTGTTCGGTCATCTGGGCGACCGCATCGGCCGCAAGAATGCGCTGATGGCCACCCTGGTCATCATGGGCGTGGCCACGGTGGGCATCGGCCTGCTGCCCAGCTACGCGCAGGCCGGCATGCTGGCGCCGGCGTTGCTGCTGCTGCTGCGCCTGGCGCAAGGCCTGGCCGTGGGCGGCGAATGGGGCGGGGCCGTGCTGATGGCGGGCGAACATGCCTCGCAGCGGCGCCGCACCTTCGCGGCGTCGTTCGCGCAGCTGGGCAGCCCGGCCGGACTGATTCTGTCTTTGGTGGCCTTTCGCCTGATCACCACGCTGGACGAGGCCGACTTCCTGGCCTGGGGCTGGCGCATCCCGTTCCTGGTCAGCGCAGTCTTGTTGGGAGTGGGCTATTTCATCCGGATAGGCGTGAGCGAATCCCCCGACTTCGCCAAGGTGCTCGAACGCCAGGAAACCGCCGAGATTCCGGCCCGCGAGGTGCTGCGTACCGCCTGGCGCACGGTGCTGCTCTGCATGGGCGTGTGTACCGTTGCGATCGGCGGCATCTACTTCACCAATACCTTCATGCTGGCCTACACCACGCAGACGCTGGGGCTGGACCGGGCGATGATCCTGGACTGCCTGTTCGCGGTCGCCGTCATCCAGCTTTTCGTGCAACCGCTGGCTGCCTGGTTTGCGGAGTCATTGGGGACGGTGCGCGTGCTGATCGCCGCCGCCGCCTGCTCGGTGCTGGCGCCCTACCCGATGTTCATGCTGGTCAGCCATGGCTCGCCCTTGAGCATCGTGGCCGGCATCGCGATCGTGCTGGTGTTCATGGCAACGATCTACGCCACCATGGCGGGGTTCATAAGCTCGGCCTTCGAAACCCACGTGCGCTATTCGGGGATATCGCTGTCGTATCAACTGTGCGGCGCGATAGCCGGCGGCTTCACGCCGCTGGCCGGTACCTGGCTCTCGCACCGCTATCCGGGCCAATGGCTACCGCTGGCGCTGTTCTATTCGGGGCTTTCGCTCATTACGCTGGTTTCAATCTGGGGCCTGGCATCCCACAGACAACACGCTGCAAGGGCCCCCACGGCCGCCACGCGCAGCGCCTGACCCGCTGCCCACCCATTCCGCACACCCAAGGAGATCACATGGACAACACCACAGCTCCCGCAGCGCTGGCTCCGGAACAGATCAGACGCATCTTGCAGGCTGTCGACGACCGGTTCGAGGCGCAAGTTGCCTTCACACAGGATCTGGTGCGCTTTCCCTCGCTGCGCGAACAGGAGCACACGGCGCAGGACTTCCTGTATGAAGCGATGCGCCAGCGCGGCTTCACGATGGACCGCTGGAAGATCGATGTGGAAGACATCCGGTCCCATCCGGGCTTCGGCCCGGTCACAGTGTCGTACGAGAACGCCTACAACGTGGTCGGCACCTACCGGCCCGAGGTTCACACTGGCCGCTCGCTGATCCTTAACGGGCACATCGATGTGGTTCCCACTGGCCCCCACGAGATGTGGAGCCGTTCGCCCTGGGATCCCGCCATTGTCGACGGCTGGATGTACGGACGCGGCTCCGCCGATATGAAGGCCGGCCTGGCGGCCAACCTCTACGCCTACGACGCCTTGCGGGCCACGGGCCACGCGCCCGCGGCGCCCATCTATTTCCAGTCAGTGGTGGAAGAAGAATGCACAGGCAATGGCGCGCTGGCCGCGCTGCTGCGCGGCTATAGAGCCGATGCGGTCATCATTCCCGAACCGGAAGAAAACATGCTGGTGCGCGCCAATGTGGGCGTGCTGTGGTTCAAGGTCCGCGTCCAAGGGCATCCCACGCATACGCGGGAAATGGGCAACGGCTTCAACGCCATCGATGCCGCCTACGCCACCATCGAGGCGCTGCGCCGGGTGGAAACCAAGTGGAATGAACAACACCATTGCCATCGGCACTTCGAGCACCTGGACCATCCCATCAATTTCAACATAGGCAAGATCATCGGCGGCGACTGGCCATCGACCGTGCCGCCGTGGTGCGAATTCGACGTGCGCGCCGCCATCTATCCAGGCACCACGGCCGACCAGGCGCGCGCCGAGATCGACGCCTGCCTGCGCGACGCCGTATCGGACCCGCGCCTGGGCGGAACGCCGCCCGAAGTCACCTACACGGGCTTCTACGCCGAAGGCTACGTACTGGAAGAAGGATCGGATGCCGAGCACACGCTACGCGAGTGCCACCGGCAGGCATTCCAGAGCGAACTGCAAAGCTTCACCACGCCGGGTTACCTGGACGCCCGTGTCTTCGTGATCTACGGCGACATGCCCACGCTGGTCTACGGACCCAAGTCGCTGGATATCCATGGCTTTGACGAACGCGTGCATCTGGAATCGGTACGCCTGATCACCAAGACCATTGCGCTGTTCATCGCCCAATGGTGCGGCCTGCAGGCCGCCCCGCAGGCATAGCCCGGCCAGCTCAGGGCCAGCCTGCGCCCATGCAGAAAGCCCCGGCCCGCGAAAGGCGGGCCGGGGCTGCGGACTGGCGCGCCGCGTGCGCCTTTACTGCAAAGTACGAGTGAAGGCGAACTTGCCGTCGACCCAGTCCACCGGCACCACGTCGCGCGGCCCGAACTTGCCTTCCAGGATCAGCTTGGCGACCGGGTTCTCGATCTGCTGCTGGATGGCGCGCTTCAGGGGCCGCGCGCCAAACACCGGATCGAACCCCGCGCGGGCCAGCTCGGCCAGCGCCGCATCGGACACTTCCAGGCGCATTTCCTGGCGCTCCAGGCGTTCGGCCAGGCGCTTGAGCTGGATGCGCGCGATCGATTCGATGTGCTGCGCTTCCAGTCCGTGGAACACCACCACTTCGTCGATGCGGTTCAGGAACTCAGGGCGCAGAGTCTGCTTGAGTTCGTCCCATACGACTTCCTTGATCACTTCATACGGCTGGCCCGCCATGCTCTGGATGTGCTGCGACCCCAGGTTGGACGTCATCACGATGACCGTGTTGCGGAAGTCCACCGTGCGGCCCTGGCCATCGGTCAGGCGGCCGTCGTCCAGCACTTGCAGCAGCACGTTGAACACATCGGGATGGGCTTTCTCGACTTCGTCGAGCAGCACCACGCTGTACGGCTTGCGCCGCACTGCCTCGGTCAGGTAGCCGCCTTCTTCGTAGCCCACGTACCCGGGCGGCGCGCCGATCAGGCGCGACACCGAATGCTTTTCCATGAATTCGCTCATGTCGATGCGGATCATGTGCTCTTGCGAATCGAACAGGAACTCGGCCAGCGCACGCGTCAGTTCGGTCTTGCCCACGCCGGTGGGGCCCAGGAACAGGAACGAACCGTATGGCCGCGACGGATCGGCCAGCCCGGCGCGCGAACGCCGGATGGCGTCAGATACCAGCCGCACGGCCTCATCCTGGCCCACCACCCGCTTGTGCAGGTAGTCTTCCATTTGCAGCAGCTTTTCGCGCTCGCCCTGCATCATCTTGGACACTGGAATACCCGTGGCACGCGACACGACTTCGGCGATTTCTTCGGCGCCCACCTGGGTACGCAGCAGCCGCGGCTTGCCATCGGACTTGTCGCCCTGCTGCTCGGCCGTGTCGGCGGCCTGCAGGCGGGCTTCCAGTTCGGGCAGCTTGCCGTATTGCAGCTCGGCCAGCTTGTCGAACTGGCCCTTGCGCTGCAATTCGGCCATTTCGGCCCGCACGCGGTCGATTTCTTCCTTGATGGCCTGGGTGCCCTGCACCGCGGCCTTCTCGGCCTTCCAGATTTCTTCGTAGTCGTTGTACTCGCGCTGCAGTTTTTCGAGTTCTTCTTCGATGACGGCCAGGCGGCGCTTGGACGCGTCGTCGGATTCCTTGCGCACGGCCTCGCGCTCGATCTTGAGCTGGATGATGCGGCGATCCAGGCGGTCCATGACTTCGGGCTTGGAATCGATTTCCATGCGAATGCGCGCACCGGCCTCGTCGATCAGGTCGATGGCCTTGTCGGGCAGGAAGC
>DASPIV010000358.1:0-4492 GCA_035628955.1 Bordetella sp. | reverse complement strand
GCCGGCCACGACCCGCGCGACCCATCCAGCCTCGATGCCCCGGTGCCCGATTACGCGGCGGCGCTGGGTGCCGACTGGGCCCGCAGCCACCGCGTCGGCGTGCTGCAGCTCGACACGCCGTGCGATCCCGGTATCGAGGCCGTGTTCCGCGGTTTCACCGAGGTGCTGGCACACCACTATCAGCTCGACCCGGCCATTGCCTGGCCCCAGATCGAACCTTGCTACGCGCTGGGCGACGTCATATCCAAGGTCGAGGCCGCCACCCTGCACAGCCAATGGATGCGCACGCGCGGCGGCGACTATTCTCAGGCGGTCTACTCGCGTACCGAGCCCGGCCTGCACGTGCCGGCCGTGCGCTACCTGGAAGCCCTGGCCTTGCGCGCGCAAGTGCTGCAAGACTTCCTGAACGGACCGATGCGTGGCGTCGACGTTCTGGTGTGCCCGACCGTGCCGCTGCCCGTGCCTTTGCGCACCGAGGCCGACATGGAAAAACCCGGCGCGGTGTTCGGGGTGGTGGCGGCCATTACCCGCCTGACGCGCGCCTTCAGCTATCTGGGGGTGCCCGTGCTGACCATGCCCATCGGACTGGACGTCAATGGCATGCCCGTCGGCGCGCAGCTTATCGCCCGCCCGCTGGGCGAAGCGCGCCTGCTGGCGCTGGCGCACGCACTGTCGCACCATATCGGCTGGCCACGCATGGCGGCGTCGGCCATCCGCGCACCCCAGCCTTTCTTGCACAAGGACGCATCTTGATGGACATCTGGAGCAGCTATCTTTCCGAGGCCGACCAGGCCACGCTGGCACGCGGCCGTTTCGGCCGCCGCATGGGCTTCGGCCAGCGCCCGGCGGTGGTGGTCATCGATGCCCAGAAATACATGGTGGGCGAAGCGGGCAACGACGCACTATGGCCGTCCAGCTGCGGCGACGCCGGCCGCCAGGCCGTGCAGGCCATCGCCCGCATCGTGCAGGCCGCACAGGCCAACGGCGTGCCTTGTTTCTTTACCTTGTTCGAGCTGGCGCCCGATGGGTCGGATATCGGCGGCTATGGCCGCAAGCGCGATCTGCTCGACAGCCCGCATTGGTGCCTGGCCGGCAGCCGCGGCGCCGAAATGGTCGACGAGCTCTCACCCGCGCCGGGTGATGTGGTGTTCGTCAAGAAGAAGCCCAGTGGCTTTCATGGCACGCCCCTGCTGGGGTATCTGGTCGACCGCGGCGTCGACACCGTTATTGTGGTGGGCGGCGCCACCAGCAATTGCATCCGCGCCACGGTGTTCGACTCGGCTTCGTATAATTACCGCACCATCGTGCCCGCCGAGGCGGTGTTCGACCGCATCGCGGTGTCCCATGCGATTTCGCTGTTCGACATGGACCGCCAGTTCGCCGATGTGGTCGCCACCGACGAAGTGGTCGATTATTTGCGGCAATGCCCCACGGCGGCCGTTTCCAGACAGACCCATACATGAACGCGCCGGTTCCAGGAACCATCCCGTATTTCCTGCAGGAACAGATCCGCGAGCTGATCATCGACGGCACGTTCCGGCCGGGTCAGCCGTTGCGGGAACAGGAACTCGAGAAACGCTTCGCGGCCAGCCGCGGCCCCATCCGCGAAGCCCTGCGGCTGCTCGAAGTACGCGGGCTGGTCTCGCATATTCCGCGCCGGGGCTTCCGGGTCAAGCTCTATACCGACCGCGAGATCCGCGATCACTACATGCTGCGCGCCGAGCTCGAGGCCTTCGCGATCCAGCAATTGGCCGAATCCCCCGACCTGCGGCCATTGCTGGCCGAACTTGAACGCTGCCGCACCGACCTGGCCGAAGCCCGCGCCGTGGCCGATCCGCGCCGTTACCTGCACGATATTCGCGCTTTCTACAGCACTATTTCCGCCTATACGGGCAACGCACCCTTGTGCGAAGTGCTGCAAAAACTGAACGACACTATTGAACCCCTGCGCTACAACGTGCTCGCCCGCAAACTGGGCGAAAGCCAGACGCTGAGCTACACCCGCCGCATCATCGACGCCCTGGCCGAGCGGCGCTTCGACGACGCGGCGCGCGCCAAGCGTACCCATGTGATGGCCAATTTGCCCAACATCATCGCGGCGTACGCCGAGGCCCGCTATCCGGGTGCCGACAAGCTCCTGGGCGTCTAGGCAGGCCAGGGCCCGCGGTTCGCTGCAAAAAAAACCCCGGCATGCCGGGGTTTTTTTTGCGTAGCGGCCCTGCCTGTGGGCTTACTTGACCGCCTGCACCATGTATTCGACCGCGGCGCGGATATCTTCTTCAGACGCGTTGGCGGCGCCGCCCTTGGGCGGCATGGCACCCTTGCCTGTCATGGCGACCTTCACCATGGCGTCGATGCCGGTCTTGATGTAGGGCTCCCACGCAGCCTTGTCGCCAAACTTGGGCGCGCCGGCGACGCCGGTGCCGTGGCAGGCGAAGCAGGTGGCCTTGTACAGCTTTTCGCCGGCCGGGTTGACGGCGGCTTCAGCCTTGGGGGCTTCGGCCTGCGCAGGGGTTTCGGCCTTGGGCGCGGCGGCGGCGGCCGGGGCAGCGGGAGCAGCAGCCGGGGCCGGGGCAGCAGCAGCTGGCGCGGCAGCCTGCTTGGTATCTTCTTTGGCGGCTTCGCCTTCGGGGGCCGGGGCGGCGGGTTCTTCGAACGATGCGCCCGATTCGTTGGCCATGTACACCACCGCGCGCGCCACTTCGTAGTCGCTCAGGGCCGGGTTGCCGCCCTTGGCGGGCATGGCGCCCTTGCCATGGATCGCAACATCGAGCATGGACTCGAAGCCTGCCTTGATGAACGGCGCCCAGGCGGCCTTGTCGCCGAGCTTGGGCGCGCCTGCCACACCCGCGGTATGGCAGGCCGTACAGACGGCCTGGAAGACTTGTTCGCCGGTCTTGAAAACCCTGGGCGCATTCGCGTCAACCAGTTCGAAGCCGGCCACCGGAGCGATGCGCCGGGCCACGGCCTCTTCGGACAGCGTCTCGGAACCGGCGCCAACCTTGGTGCCCGACGTGACCATGTCCACCAGCAAAAGGATGATGATGATCGGGACCAGGAAGGACAGCACGATCGTGACGATCAGCTGTTTGGGGGTCTTGATGGGCGAGGCGTGTTCTTCGTTGTGTTCCTGCTCGTTGCTCATAACCAAATCCTGCAAATCGGGTACCGGGGCGCCTGGCGGCGGCAACAGACGAATAACTACTGCGCAGGGATCGGCCAAAAAATCGACCCACCCCGCATGCAAACGCTGGATTATATAACGGCCGGCAGGGTAGGGACGAGGGCAGCGGTCCTATTTGCGTGCGGCCGCAGCGCACGGATTCAAAACTTGGGTACAATACCGCCTCTTTGCGCCCGTAGTTCAATGGATAGAATGAGAGTTTCCGAAGCTCTTGATACAGGTTCGATTCCTGTCGGGCGCGCCAGAGTATCAAGGGCTTACGATGGTCGTGTGACCATCGTGTGGCCCAAACGCCTAATTGGCATCCGGCGCAGACGTAGCGCTTCAGGATTTCATCCGGGCAACACCTTCCAGCGCAAGTCCGTAGGCCAATAACCCATGCATGCGCGCTTTCAGGTCTTCCGTGAGCACGGTGCGGGTATAGCGTCGCACTAAGCGTGGCTGCTGTAGCAACAACGCGGCAAGCGTGCGCGCCCGATCCATCAGTTCTTCTGCGGGAAGGATTTCGTTAACCAAGCCCATTGCTTGGGCTTCATCCGCTCCGACTTTCTGGCCAGTCCAAAGGAAGTACCTGCCGCGTGTCGTGCCCATGAGCAGCGGCATTACGATGTGCATTCCATCGCCCGGGACCATGCCTCCGGGAAAGTGGGCGGTATCCTGGAAAAAGGTTTCAGGCGTTGCCAGCACAATGTCCGATACGAGCGGGATTTCTGCATGGCGAACCGCAGGGCCGTTGATCGCCGCGATGACGGGAACTTCAATGCCGAGAAGATGCGGAAGCATCTGTTTTGACTCGCAAAAGATGGGATCGTAGGTTTCCGGTGTCATGGCCTTGCGGTTAGGGTGCCCGCCAGCCGGTATGGCCGGCCCGCAAAACTCGTTGCCTGTGCCCGTCAGAATGACCACTTCATTGGCAGGATCCCGTGAGACTTGAAGAAACGCGTCCTCAAATTCGTTGTGCGCGAGCAGACTCCATTGCAGTGAGCCTCCAGCGGTGTGAAAGCGCATCTCTAGGACACCTCTCTCATCGCGTGAAAGGTTGATCGTCTGGTATTTATCCTTGTACGTATCAAAGGTCGTTTCCGGCCGTAGGAATTGGGTCATGCTCATAAGAGAACTCGTACTATGAAAGTGGTAGTAAAGGTTGTAGATGATGTGGAAACAGCTTTGCCAAAGCTCAGAACTTTGCCTTGAGCTGCTCTTCAAAACGGCCATCAATCAAGACATAGAGCATTCGCACGGGCCGTCCCGAACGGTTGCTCCAAGCGTGGTTGGTCCCCCGTTGGATTACCACATCGCCTGTCTTCA
>DASPIV010000357.1:0-14153 GCA_035628955.1 Bordetella sp. | reverse complement strand
GCCCACCCACTGCACGTCGGCCCGCAACTTGGTGATGTCCCGCACGGATTCGGCAATACGTACGGCCAGGGCGTCGGACTGCCCCCGTGCTTCGACTTGCAGCACCATCCGGTCGGTACCGGTCTGCCCGCTGACCACCAGCCGTGCGCGGCCGATCTCGGGATGGCGGGCCAGCACCTCGGCCACCTGCGACGGATGCACGAACATGCCGCGCACCTTGGTCGTCTGGTCGGCTCGGCCCATCCAGCCCTTGATGCGGATATTGGTGCGGCCGCAAGGTGAGGTACCGGGCAAGATGGCCGACAGGTCGCCGGTGCCGAAACGCACCAGCGGGTAATCGGGGTTCAGGGTGGTGACCACGACTTCGCCGACTTCACCGTCGGGTACCGGCGTGCCGGTGCCCGGCCGCACGATTTCCAGGATGATGTCTTCGCCCACGACCAGGCCTTCGCGCGCATCGGTTTCAAAAGCGATCATGCCCAGGTCGGCGCTGCCGTAGGCCTGGTAGCCGTCGATGCCGCGCGCCGCCAGCCAGTCGCGCAACGATGGCGGAAACGCTTCGCCCGACACCAGGGCACGCCGCAGCGAAGGCAGTTGCACGCCCAATTCGTCGGCCTTTTCCAGGATGATTTTCAAGAAGCTGGGGGTGCCGGTGTAGCCGCTGGGCGCCAGGTCGGCAATGGCGCGCACCTGCTGTTCGGTCTGGCCGGTGCCGCCCGGAAACACCGTGCAGCCCACCGCATGGGCGGCGGTTTCCATCATCGAGCCGGCCGGGGTGAAATGATACGAAAAACAGTTATAGGCCAGTTCGCCAGGCCGGAAACCGGCCGCATACAGCGCACGCGCAAAACGCCAGTAGTCGGCGCGCGCGCTCTCGGGTTCGTAGATGGGGCCGGGCGACGCAAACACGCGCACGGCCTGGCCCCAGCCGATGGTCGAGAATCCGCCGAAAGCCTTGGCCGCCCCGGCCGGCCCCGATCCGGTGCGGCTGCGCTGCTGGCGATCCAGCAATTCGTGCTTGCGCAATACGGGCAGCCTGGCCAAGGCCTGGCGCGTAGCCACGCCGCGTGGGTCGATACCGTGCAACTGCTCGGCAATGGCGTGGGCGCCTGCCACGGCGCGTTCAACCGCGCCGGGCAGCGCGGCCATCAGGTCGCGTTCGCGCTGCTCGGGCGCGCGGGTTTCCAGTGCATCAAAAAACGCAGGCATGAGATCGCACTCTTCGGGATGCCGGATAGGCGGGATAAGGGCCGGAGATCAGGCCAGCCAACGCTTGCGGCGCCGGTAGAACTTGTGGTCGCGGAAGTTCTTGCGCTCGCCGCTGGAAATACCCAGGTAGAACTCCTTGACGTCTTCGTTGCGCCCCAGGTCGGCCGCCGCGCCATCCATCATGACGCGGCCGTTTTCCAGGATGTAGCCGTAGTCGGCATAGCGCAGGGCAATATTGGTATTCTGCTCGGCCAGCAGGAAGCTGACCCGTTCGCGCTGGTTCAGGTCGCGCACGATCTCGAAGATTTCCTCGACGATCTGCGGCGCCAGCCCCATCGACGGCTCGTCGAGCAGAATCATGTTGGGGTCGGCCATCAGCGCGCGGCCGATGGCGGTCATTTGCTGTTCGCCGCCCGAGGTATAGCCCGCCTGGCTGGTGCGCCGCTGCTTCAGGCGCGGAAAATACTGGTAGACCCGTTCGAGCGCAGCGGCCATGTCGCCGCGGCTCAGGTCGCGCGTATAGGCGCCGGTCAGCAGGTTTTCTTCAATGGTCAGGTGGGCGAAGCAGTGCCGCCCTTCCATCACCTGCACCACGCCGCGGCGCACCAGTTCGGCCGGCGACAGCCTTTCGATACGCTGGCCGCGATACTGGATAGAGCCCTTGGTGACATCGCCGCGCTCACCCTTGAGCAAGTTCGACACCGCGCGCAGCGTAGTGGTCTTGCCGGCGCCGTTGGCGCCCAGCAGCGCCACGATGCGGCCTTCAGGCACTTGCAGCGACACCCCTTTCAGCACCAGGATGACGTGGTTGTAGATGACTTCGATGCCGTTCACATCGAGCAGCATCGGGTCGGGTTGGACAGCGGTGGCAGCGGTCATGGCAATTCCTGCGGGGGGGGAGGCCGCCGGCGCCCAGGGGCACCGGCGGCCGGTTCACATCAGCCTTCGCACTTGCGGGGCGTGATGTTCTTCTCTTTGGCGTACTTCGCCGCGGCTTCCTGCACCAGCGGCCGCGTCACCGCCTTGTCCGACTGGTACCAGTCGGACACTACCTTGAACTCCTTGCCATCCCACTGCACGATGCGTGCCCAGTCGTCGCCCATGTGGTTGGCGCACGAGGTCTTGACCGGCCGCATGATGTCGCCGAAGCCCAGCTCGTTCAGGCGCTCCTGGCTGAGGTTCAGGTTCTCGAAGCCCCAGCGCACCTGTTCCGGCGTCATGTGCTTGCCCTTGCCGAACTTTTCCTGGGCGGTGCGGATGGCTTCGACTTGCAGCATCGAGATCATCATGCCGCGCGTATGCGCGATAGTGCCCAGCGTGGTGCTGCCCGATGCATCGCTGCCCTGGCCCTTGTCGTAGACGTACTTCTTCAAGTCGTCGTATACCTTGCCGGTGGCCGAACTATTGTGGATGGTGATGGCGTTGTAGCCCTTGGCAACCGTGCCCAGGTCTTTGACGTCGCCTTCCGAGCCGGCCCACCAGATGGCGTACATCTTGTCGCGCGGATAGCCGCTGGCTTGCGCTTCGCGGATGGCCGTGGGCGTCATGATGCCGGCGCTCCACAGCAGCACGTAGCTGGGACGCGACTGGCGGATCTGCAGCCAGGTCGATTTCTGTTCCACGCCAGGCGCGGTCACCGGATACAGCAGCAGTTCGAAGCCTTGTGCCGCGGCACGCTTCTGCAGCAGCGGAATCGGCTCTTTGCCGTAAGGGGAATCGTGATAGACCAGGGCAATCTTCTTGCCCTTGAGCTTGTCCATGCCGCCTTCTTTCTTGGCGATGTCCTGGATCATCACGTCGGCCGCGGTCCAGTAGGTGCCCAGCAACGGGAAGTTCCATTCGAACACGCTGCCATCGACCGACTGCGACAGCCCATAGCCCATGGTCTCGACCGACACCTTGTCGGCCACGGCCTTGTCGGTGACCGCGAAGGTAATGCCGGTGGACTGGGTATCGAAGCCGGATGCCCCGCCGCCCTTGGATTTCAGGCGCTCGTAGCATTCCACGCCGCGGTCGGTGGCGTAGGCGGTCTCGCATTCTTCGTACGTGATCTTCACGCCGTTGACGCCGCCGTCGCGCGCATTGACCAGCTTCAGGTAATCCAGCTTGCCATCGGCCCACGGTATGCCCAGCGGCGCGAACGAACCGGTGCGATACACCAAGAGCGGAACGAATTGCTCTTCGGCCGCCAACGCCGGGGCGGCGGCCGCAGCCAGACCGCCAGTGACGGCCATGACGGCCGCTGCCCACTTCAGGTTAAGACGCTTCATCTCCAATTACCTCCTGCTTGGTGCGTTTGACACCGGGGTTTGGCCCGGTCTGAGGCCGGGTAGTAAAAATAGCCGCCGCGCCGCTTGTGCCGGTGCGGCGGCCGGGAATCAATGGGGGAAAGGCCAGATACGCAATTTCTCTTTGCCGATGCTCCACAGTCGGGCCAGCCCGTGCGGCTCGGCGATCAGGAAGAATACGATCAGCGCGCCGAACACCATGTGCTCGATATGCGCGGCGGTATCCACCGACAGCGACAAGCCCAGCAAGTGCGGCACGTTGGTCAGCGCGACCGGCACCAGCACGATGAACGCCGCGCCGAAGAAGCCGCCCATGATGGAGCCCAGCCCGCCGATGATCACCATGAACAGCAACTGGAACGAACGGCCCAGGTCAAAGGCCAGGGGCTCCCACGAACCCAGGTGGATATAGCCCCACAGCGCGCCGGCCACCCCCACGATGAACGAGCTGACCGCAAAGGCGGTGAGCTTGGCGTACATGGGGCGTATGCCGATCACCGCGGCCGCCACGTCCATGTCGCGGATCGCCATCCATTGGCGTCCGATGGCGCCACGCACCAGGTTCTTGGCCAGCAGCGTGAACACCACCACAATGGCCAGCACGAACAAATAGCGTTGCAGCGAGGTTTGCACCGGCAGCCCGAAGACCGTCAGCGCCGGCACCGACACGCTGCCCGATGACGAATAATTGGTAAAGAACTGGATGCGTAAGAAGGCCCAGTCCACGAAGAATTGGGCGGCCAGCGTGGCCACGGCCAGGTACAGGCCGCGGATGCGCAGGCTGGGTATGCCGAACAGCACGCCCACCAGCGTGGCGAAGCAGCCGCCCAGCAAGAGTTGCAGCAGCAGCGGCATGCCGGGAAAGCGCACCCCGAAGTTCCAGGCCGCATAGGCGCCCACCGCCATGAAGGCGCCGGTACCCAGCGAGATCTGGCCGCAGTAGCCCACCAGGATATTCAGGCCGACGGCGGCCAGCGCCAGTATCAGGAACGGAATCAGGATGGCGCGCATCAGGTAGTCGCTGGCCAGCAGCGGTACCGCCACGAAAGCCACCGCCAGCAGCAAGCCGATGAAGATGCGGTCCTGGCGGATCGGAAAGATCTGCTGGTCGGCGCGATAGCCGGTCTTGAATTGGCCGTTTTCGCGATAGAACATGGTGTAGACCTCGTCAGACCCGATCGATGATTTTCTCGCCGAACAACCCTTGCGGGCGGAACAGCAGGAACACAAGCGCCAGTACGTAGGCGAACCAGATTTCAATGCCGCCGCCCACCAGCGAACCCAGGTAGACCTCTGACAATTTTTCGCCCACGCCGATAATCAGCCCGCCCAGGATGGCGCCCGGCACCGAAGTCAGACCGCCCAGGATCACCACCGGCAGCGCGCGCAGCGCGGCGGTTGACAGGGTGAACTGCACGCCGAACTTCGACCCCCAGATAATGCCGGCCACCAGCGCCACCAGCCCCGCCACGCTCCAGACAATGACCCAGATGCGGTTCAGCGGGATGCCGATCGATTGCGCGGCCTGGTGGTCATCGGCCACCGCGCGCAGCGCCCTGCCCGTGCTGGTGTACTGGAAGAACAGTGCCAGTGCGGCCACCAGCAGCGCGGCCACCAGGGCAGCGGTCAGGTCTTCCAGATTGATCAGGATGCCGCCCTCGAACATCGATTCCAGAATGAAGGCCGGCTCTTTGGGCATGCCCACGTCAATGCTGTAGACCGAACTGCCGAAGGCGATCTGCCCCAGGCCGTCCAGAAAATAGCTGATGCCCAGCGTGGCCATCAGCAGCGTGGTGACTTCCTGGTTGACCAGGTGGCGCAGCACGTAGCGTTCCACCGCCACGGCCAGCAGGAACATCAGCGCGGCGCTTACGATAAAGGCCAGCACGTTGGCCAGCAGCAGGTTCTCGAACCCCAGCCAGGCCGGGATCCACTCGGAAAAGCGCGCCATCGACAGCGCGGCCACCAGCACCATGGCGCCCTGCGCGAAGTTGAATACGCCCGATGCCTTGAAGATCAGCACGAAGCCCAGGCCGATCAGGGCATACAGCATGCCGCTCATCAGGCCGCCGAACAGGGTTTCCAGGAAAAATCCCATGTCTCTTCTCGCCTTTTCTAGTGCGACACGCCCAGGTACGCCTGGATGACAGCCTCGTTGGCCCGGACTTCGTCGGGTTTGCCGTCGCCGATCTTCTTGCCGTAGTCCAGCACCACCACGCGGTCCGAGATGTCCATCACCACGCCCATGTCGTGCTCGATCAGCACGATGGTGGTGCCGAACTCGTCGTTTACGTCCAGGATGAAGCGGCTCATGTCCTGCTTTTCTTCGATGTTCATCCCGGCCATGGGTTCGTCCAGCAACAGCAGGCGCGGCTCCATCGCCAGCGCGCGGCCCAGGTCCACGCGCTTTTGCAGGCCGTACGGCAGGCGGCCCACGGGCGTCTTGCGATGTGCCTGGATCTCGAGAAAGTCGATGATGTTCTCGACGAATTCGCGATGGCGCATTTCTTCGCGTTCGGCCGGCCCCCAGCGCAGCGCCTGCGCCAGCAGGCCGCACTTCATGCGCAAGTTGCGGCCGGTCATGATGTTGTCCAGCACGCTCATGCCTTTGAACAGGGCCAGGTTCTGGAAGGTGCGCGCGATGCCCATTTCGGCGGCGCGGCGCGGGTTCATGCGGGAATAGCGATCGCCATCGAATTCGATGGCGCCCTGCTGCGGCGTATATACACCGTTGATGACGTTCAGCATCGAACTCTTGCCGGCCCCGTTGGGGCCGATGATGGCGCGGATTTCATGTTCGCGCACATTGAACGAAATATCGGTCAACGCCTTCACTCCCCCGAACGCCAGGGAAATATTCTGCAGGTCGAGCATGACCTTGCCGATGCGTTGGTCGCGGTCTGGATGAGTCATCGTCTACGCGGCCCGGGCGGTAATGGAAGGAAAGGTCTTGACCGGCCGGATCTTCAGGTCGGCGGCGATCTTGCCGGTACGGCCGTCCTCGAATTTCACTTCGGTCTCGATATATTGCGATGGCTGGCCGGCGAACAGCGCGTCGACCAGCACCCCGTATTTCTGGGCGATGAAGGCGCGCCGCACCTTCCGGGTACGGGTCAGTTCATCGTCATCGGGATCAAGTTCCTTGTGCAGGATCAAGAAGCGCCCGATCTGCGAGGCGGCCAGCTTGGGGTCGCCCGCCAGGTCGGCGTTGATCTGTTCGATACACTCGCCCACCAGTTGGTAGACCTCGTCCTTGGCGGCCAGATCGGTGTAGCCGGCATAGGGCAGGCCGCGGCGCTCGGCCCAGTTGCCCACGGCTTCCAGATCGATGTTGACGAACGCGCAGACATGGTCGCGGTCGGCGCCGAAGGCCACCGCTTCTTTGATGTGCGGGAAAAACTTCAGTTTGTTCTCGAGGTACTTGGGTGCGAACAGGCTGCCATCGGCCAGCTTGCCGACGTCTTTGGCGCGGTCGATGATCTTGAGCTGGCCATCGGTATCCAGGTAGCCGGCATCGCCCGTGCGATACCAGCCGTCGGCATCGCGCGCCTCGACCGTGGCTTGCGGATTGCGGTAGTACTCTTTGAACAGGCCGGGGCTCTTGACCAGGATCTCGCCGTTGTCGGCCACACGGATCTCGACGCCGCTGACGGGCGGCCCCACCGTGTCGTCGCGCACATGGCCATCGGGCTGCACGCACACGAACACCGAGGTCTCGGTCGACCCGTACAACTGCTTCAGGTTGATGCCGATGGAACGGTAGAACACGAACAGGTCGGGGCCGATGGCCTCGCCCGCCGTGTAGGCCACGCGCACGCGGCTCATGCCCAACGCGTTGCGCAGCGGGCCGTAGACCAGCACGTTGCCCAGGGCATAGCGCAGGCGGTCCCAGGCGCTTACCGGCTCGCCATCCAGGATGCGCACCCCTACCTTGCGCGCCAGATTCATGCAGGCGCGGAACATCGTGCGCTTGATGCGGCCGGCGTCTTCCATACGGATCATCACATGGGTCAGCAGGCCTTCCAGCACACGCGGCGGCGCGAAATAATAGGTGGGTCCGATATCGCGCATATCGATCGCCACCGTATCGGGCGATTCGGGGTGGTTGACCGTGAAGCCGCTGACCAGCAGCTGCGTATAGGAAAACATGTTCTGGCCGATCCAGGCGGGCGGCAGGTAGGCCAGCACGTCTTCCTGGTCGGTCAGTTGCTCCATCTCGGCCACGGCGCGGGCCCGGTCGATCAGGGCATGGTGGGTCAGCACCACGCCCTTGGGCTTGCCGGTGGTGCCCGAGGTATAGAACATGGCGGCGGCGTCATGCGGCTGCACGGCGGCCACGGCCTGGTCGAAGAAACCGGGGTGGGCCTCGGCATGCTCGCGGCCGGTGGCCTCGAGCTGGTCGTACGAGCGCAGCATCGGATCGACATAATGGCGCATGCCGCGCGGGTCGTCGTAGACCACGTGGGCCAGGGCCGGGCATTGCTCGCGCACGTCCAGCATCTTGTCGACCTGTTCCTGGTCTTCCACCACGGCCACGGTAATGCCGGCATCCTGGAGCACGTAGACCATTTCCTGCGCCACCGCGTCCTGGTACAGCGGCACCGGAATGGCGCCCAGCGCCTGCGTGGCCATCATGGCGATATACAGGCGCGGACGGTTCTCGCCTATGACGGCGACGTGCATGCCCGGGCCGATGCCCAGTGCGGCCAGGCCATGCGCAGTCAGCCTGACATGGCGCGCAACATCGCTCCAGGTCAGGGTCTGCCAGATGCCCAGATCTTTCTCGCGTATGGCGGGCCGCGCCCCACGCACACTGGCATGCTGCAGCAGCAGGCCAGGAAAGGTGTCGGGCGTGGCCGGCGAGGGGCCGGTTGCAGGCTGTGCGTGCGCCACGTTGTCTCCTCCGGTTTGGGGGCCGCCCCGTGTGGCGCTCAAGCTGGCGGCATGAACACCGGGGCGGCACTTGACCAGTTCATTTTCGATATACGGCAGCCGTTAAGGTATAAGGTTGGGTTGCGACCGACTGTCACGATTGCGACATTCCAGGAACATTTAGGGTATTCCCGATGCAGCTAGCCGATTCCCTGCACCTTGCCGCGGCCTGGTTCCGCGTCTTGACCGACGAGCAGCGATCGCGCGTCGAGCGGGATATCGCCGTGCAACCCGCCCAGGCTGGCACGATCATAGAGCGCAAAGGCGAACTTGCGCAGGTATGGATCGGCGTCCTGGCCGGGCTGGTGAAGGTGTCGGTGGGCAATGCCGAAGGCAAGGTGGCCTCGCTGACCGGCGTGCCGGCCGGCGGCTGGATCGGCGAGGGTTCGCTGCTCAAGCGCGAGGTGCGCAAGTACGACGTGGTGGCGCTGCGCGATTCGGTCATTGCGCGCCTGCCGGCGGCCACCTTCGATTGGCTGCTGGATACCAGCATTCCCTTCAACCGCTATCTGCTGCATCAACTGAACGAGCGCGTGGCGCAGTTCATCGGCAAGGCCGAATACGACCGCTTGCTGGATCCGGACGCCCGCGTGGCGCGCTGCCTGGCGGAATTGTTCAACCCGCTGCTGTACCCCGGCATGGGAATGCGCCTGACCATCACGCAAGAAGAAGTCGGCTACCTGGCGCGGGTATCAAGGCAGCGGGCCAACCAGGCCCTGGGCAAGCTGGAAGAAGCAGGGCTGCTGCGGGTGGAATATGGGGCGGTCCGGGTGCTGGACCTGGATGGGCTCAAAGGGTATGGAGCCGATGCGGTGGGCGACGCGGGCGCCTGACTTCCGTTGCGCGGTAGCGGCCCTGGAACTTGCGCCCCCCAAAAATATCCCGCAACATCAGCGCATCGCCACCCGTTGTTGAACGCGTCACTTCATGTTTGCAGAAGCGCAGTCCGACCCTTCGTTATCCAAAGACGCCTACGAAGCCCGGGAAGCGCGCTTGCGCGTGGCGCTGGTAAAAGCCCAATACAACAGACTGGAACGCGCCGACCGCGCGTTGCTGGTGGTGGTGGCCGGCATCGACGGCGCCGGCAAAGGGGCCACCATCAATTTGTTGAATGAATGGATGGACCCCCGGCACATCCAGACGCTGGCATTCGGCCCGCCCGAAGCCGACGAACTCGAACGGCCGCCCATGTGGCGCTACTGGAACGAGCTGCCGGCCAAGGGGCGCACCGGCATTGTGTTCGGGTCCTGGTACGCGCCGCTGCTGCAAGAGGCGGCACGCAAGAATCCGCGCCAGCGGCGCATCGAGGCGCACACCGAGGCCATCCGCCGCTTCGAGGCGGTGCTGGCCGCCGAGGGCGTGCAGATCGTCAAGCTTTGGTACCACTTGTCGGCCCAGGCACAGGCCGAGCGCATCCAGCGCTTGCTGGCCAGCCCCGAGACCGCCTGGCAGGTGACTCCGGCCGATCGCAAAGTGCACAGGAAATACCACCGGCTATGCGATGCGGGCCGCCTGGCCATAGGCCTGACCCACGCCGCGCATGCGCCCTGGGCCGTCATTCCCAGCGCCGATGACTGCTTGCGCGCGGTGCGCAGCAGCGAAGCCGTGCTGGCGGCGCTGCGCCGGCGCGGCACACCGCGCGTAGCGGCCGGATTTCCCAGCCCGGCACCCGTGGTGGTGCGCCATGCCCAGCGGCTCGACCGTATCGACTATCAAGCCAGGCTCGATAAAAACGACTACGACTCCGTGCTGGCGCTGCTGCAGGGGCGCCTGGCCAGGGCGGTGCGCATGCCCGCATTCCGCACACGCAGCCTGATACTGGTTTTCGAAGGGCAAGACGCCTCGGGCAAAGGCGGAACCATACGCCGCGTCACCCACGCGCTCGATGCGCGGCAGTTCGACATCAGCTCCATAGGCGTGCCGGCGCCGCACGAACTGGCACGGCCTTATCTGTGGCGGTTCTGGCGCCGCCTGCCGCGGCAGGGCCGCATCGCCATCTTCGACCGCTCGTGGTATGGCCGCGTATTGGTCGAGCGTGTTGAAGGCCTGGCCGCGCCGGCGCAATGGCGCCGGGCCTATGCCGAGATCAACGACTTCGAGCGGCAGCTTGCCGGCCATGGCGCCATCGTGCTGAAGTTCTGGCTGGCCATCACGCCCGATGTGCAGTTGCAGCGGTTCCGCGAACGCCAGCGGTCGCCCTTCAAGCATTTCAAGATCACTGCTGACGACTGGCGCAACCGCAAGAAATGGCAAGAATACGCCGCCGCCACCAACGACATGCTGGGGCGCACCGATACCGCCCACGCGCCCTGGCACGTGGTGCCATCCAACGACAAGCGCTACGCTCGCGTACAGGTGCTGCGGCACATCGTCGACGCCCTGGAAGATTCCCTCTGACCCTTCTGCCCATACGCCCATGAAAACCGCTGCGAAACCATCCCCCGATATCCGCCCCGTGGCCGCCGCCAATTTCGAAACCTGGCTGCCCCTGTGGAAGGGTTACCAGGCGTTCTACAACGTCGACATTGCCGACGCCGTCACGCGCACCACCTGGGAACGCTTCCTGGACCCGGCCGAGCCCATGCACGCGGCGCTGGCGTACGACAATGGCCGCGCGGTGGGCATGGTGCACTGGGTGCTGCACCGGTCGTGCTGGACGGCAGGCGACTACTGCTACCTGCAAGACCTGTTCGTGGCGCCCGACGTGCGCGGCGGCGGCCATGGCCGCGCCCTGATCGAACATGTGTACGCCCAGGCGCGGGCTGTCAATGCCGCCCGCGTGTACTGGCTGACGCACGACACCAACCACACCGCCATGCAGCTCTACGATCGCATCGCCGACCGCCCCGGCTTCATCCAGTACAGGAAGACTTTGTGAGCGCGCGCGACCCCGATTGCCCGCTGTGCCGCGACGACGGCGGCGCCGTGCTGTGGCGCGGCACGCACCTGCGCGTCATCGAGGTGGACGATGCCGACTATCCCGGCTTCACCCGTGTCGTCTGGAATGGCCATCTGCCGGAAATGACCAGCCTGTCCACGCACGGACGCGACCTGCTGATGCGCGCGGTGTACGCCGTAGAACAGGTCCAGCGCGACGTTCTGGCGCCCGACAAGGTCAACCTGGCATCGTTGGGCAATATGGTTCCGCACCTGCACTGGCACGTCATTCCGCGCTGGCGCGGCGACCGTCATTTTCCGGATGCCATCTGGGCGCCGCCGCGCGTGCCCGCCGGCACCGAATCGCCCGGCTGGCACGCGCGGCAGGCAGGCGTTCAGCAGTTGCTGCCGCGCTATCGCAACCGGCTGGTCGAGGCCATGAATGCACTGCTGTGGCACTGAGGCTGCCGGCAACTTCTGGCGGCACGCCCCGGCACGACAGCCGGCGCAGCCCAAAGCCTAGTTCTTCTCTTCTTTCGTGAATGTCCACTTGTTCGTCGCCTTGTCGTAGGCGAAGAACATGGGAATCGAGGAACCCAGGTCCTTGTTTTCCACCAGGCAGCGGTATTCGTCGCCGACTGCGCGGCAGTCTTTGACGGCCACCTCTTTGTCCAGGGCCTGTTTCAGGTCGGCACCACCGCTTTGAGTCGCCGCATAACGGTCATAGAGCGCCGCCTTGACCTGTTCGGCACTGGGCGCGGCGTGGGAATAGCCTGCGGCAGCAAGCAAGCTCAGCGCAAAAAAACACTTCTTCAACATGCAGTATTCCTTTCTGACGGTGAACAGGTGTACAGGCTACCACTGATACCCCACTCCCACCGCGCCTCCCATATCACCGCGCGATGAACCGTTGGCCGCCGCCTTGACCACCCAACTGCCGCTGGCCGACACGCGCGACAGGCCCAGGGCATAACCCGACTCGCCATTCCATGTACCGCCGGCCAACGACACCATATTGCGGCCCGGCAGATACGCCTGCGGCAGGCCGGCAGTGGCCATGGCCGCGGCCACCCCGGCCCGCAGTTCCCGGTCCATGCTGTGCACCTGGGAGCGCAGGCTGGACAAGCCCCGCTCGGTGGTCTGGGTGACCGCGCGCAACTGCCCCACGTTGGCCGCATCGGTGTCGGCGCTGCCGGCGGCCACGCCGGTAATCTGGCGCCCGCCCACGTTCAGCTCGCCCGTCGACGACTGCGGACCCGCCATCCCATAAGCCTGGTATTCCGGCTGGGCGCCCCGCACGGCCTGGGAACCGGTACCCAGCGCCACGCTGTTGGCCGCCGCTGCCTCGGCACCCGCGCCTATCGCGACGCTGTCGCCGGCGCTGGCGACCGCGGCGCTGCCGATCGACACGGCACGGTCGGCCGTGATGCCGCGCCCCGCCCCCGATCCGATCGACACGTTGTCGTTGCCCTGCACGCCCAGGCCGGCGCCGGTGCCTTGCGCCACGTTGTTCGAACCCTGGACCCCACGGCCCGCACCCAGGCCGCTGGCCTGGTTGTTGCTGCCCGTGACCTCGCTGCCCGCGTACGGCCCCGTAGCCAGGTTGTTGTCGCCCGTCACGGCCTGGCCGCTGTTCATGCCGCTGGCCTGGTTGCCGCTGCCCCGCACCTGCTGCCCGGCATTCTGGCCCGCGGACTGATTGTTGTTGCCGACCACATCACGGCCGGCATCCTGGCCCATGGCCTGGTTGGCATCGCCGGTGACATTGCGGCCGGCATTCGAGCCCAGGGCGGTATTGTGGTTACCGCGCGTATCGGTGCCGGCCCAGAAGCCCACGCCATTGTTGTAGTCGCCGCTGACGTTCTGCCCGGCGCTGCGGCCAATCGACTGGTTCCAGCCACCCTGCACATTGGTGCCCGCGTAGTAGCCTATGGCCTGGTTGGCATTCTTGCCGCCCACGTTCGAACCGGCGCCTTCGCCTATGGCCACGTTCCAGTTCGTGCCGACGTTCTGCCCGGCGCCGTTGCCCAGTGCCTGGTTGTTGCTGCCGGCCACGTTGCGGCCCGCATTCGAACCGATGGCAGTGTTCTGGCTACCGGTCACGCCGGTGCCCGCCCAGAAACCGACCGCATTGTTGTAGTCGCCGGTGACATCCTGCCCGGCGCTGCGACCGATCGACTGGTTCCAGCCGCCCTGTACGTCCTGCCCGGCATTGAAGCCGATGGCTTGGTTGGCATTGCCGCCCGACACATTCGAGCCCGCCGCCTCGCCCACCGCCAGGTTCCATTGCGTGGATACATTCTGGCCGGCGTCGTTGCCTACGGCGTAGTTGCTGCCGTCCCACTGCACCGGCTGGGCCTGTGCCAATGCGCAGGCCGCCGTCCATGCCAGGGCCCCCATGGCCCAGCGTGTTCCCCCCCGCAGGGGGGCGTCTTGATGCGTTTCATGTCTAGCCTCGGAAAGTGAACGTCTGCGCACGGCGCGGCGGCACCCGACGGGCGCCCGCCGCGATACTTGCGTTTCAGGTGGGAATGCCCATGGCCGGATCGCTTACCGTGTGCTTGCCGGTCTCGACACGGCCGGCGAAACGGCGTTCCCATCCATCGGCCTGGAGCGTGAAGTCGTACCAGTTGCCGCTATCGGCCAGGGCCCAGGACTGCTCGGCCACCTGGCCGGCCGGTACATCCAGCGTCCAGGGCCCGTCGGTGCGATAGGCGTTGGCCTGCAGGGCGACACTGGCAGCCGCGGCGCCGCGATTGGCCACCTTGGCAACCACCGCGCCCGTTTTGACGTCGTAGCAGACCTGCGTTTCCACCTGGGCACCGGTGGCGCTATTGCCGCTGAAGG